>JAKBAG010000050.1 GCA_021809235.1 Acidobacteriota bacterium | reverse complement strand
AAGGAGCTCTTCGGCAAGGAGCCGCATCGCGGCGTGAATCCGGACGAAGTGGTGGCCGTGGGTGCGGCGGTGCAGGCTGGTGTGCTGGCAGGCGACGTCAAGGACCTGCTGCTGCTGGACGTGACTCCGCTGACGCTGGCCATTGAAACACTGGGCGGCGTGGCTACGCCGATGATTCCGCGCAACACCACGATTCCCACGCGGAAGACGGAAACCTTCTCGACGGCTGCCGACAGCCAGACCGAGGTTGAGGTGCACGTGCTGCAGGGCGAGCGCCCGATGGCCGCGCAGAACCGTACGCTGGGCAAGTTCAAGCTGGCCGGTATTCCTCCGGCGCCGCGCGGCGTGCCGCAGATCGAGGTCACCTTTGACATCGATGCCAACGGCATCCTGAACGTGACGGCAAAGGATCAGGCGACGGGCAAGGATACACGCATCACCATCACCTCCAGCTCGGGTCTGAGCAAGGAAGAGGTGGAGCGGATGGCGAAGGAGGCCGAAGCGCATGCGGCTGAGGACAAGGAGCAGCGCGAGCAGATCGAGGCCCGCAACGGCTTGGATTCACTGGCTTACAACATCGAAAAGATGTTGAAGGAAGCCGGCGACAAGGTCCAGGGCACCGAGCGCTCCGACGTGGAGGCAGCACTGGCCGAGGCACGCAAGACGCTGGAAGGCACGGCAACCGCCGGCGAGCTGCGGGCCGCGCAGGAGAAGCTGACCACGGCCAGCCACAAGATGGCCGAGCTGCTTTACAAAGCCAACGCTGAGGCTGCAGCCGCCGCGCCAGGTGCTGCACCGGGCGCCGAACCAGCCGCCGAGGCCAAAAAGGACGACAACGTCATCGACGCCGAGTATGTGGACGTCGACGACAAGAAGTAAGCCAGCGTACTTAGCCGCTGGGTGGGAAAACGAGCCGGGGACCGCATGCGGTCCCCGGCTTTGCATTAGCTGATGGAAGGAGCTTTCTGGAGCGCGCCCTTGCAAACGTGGCCCGCAATGCTGGTTCTGTCAGGCGGGCCTGGCCATCGCGCCTTGCAGAAGGGTCGCCACAACGTGGGCAGCGCTATACCCTGGGGGTGCGCTGGCGTGCTGTGCTTCCGCTGGCCGAGGATCTGACTGGAGAAAGGCGACCACCTCGTTCACATCGTCGCCGATGGTGACCAGCGGCGGCTCCAGAAAGCCGTCGGCGCGCAGCTGCGGATGACCCACATTGGCCAGCAGGGCATTGCAAAGGCACTTTCTGCCCGCGCTTTCCTCCGGCTTGCCGCCCTTAACCTGGAAGGTGGTTTCGCGCTCGGCGGCGCAGCGATAAGCAATCTGTCCCTCAGCGGTCCAGTAGGCTTCGCGCAGGTAGCCCAGATCGCAGGTGCGCGGCCGCAGCGCAGCCACTTCGGCATCGGAGTAGGTGCCGGGCAACTGCGCCACTTTGAAGGGAAATCCCGTCGGCGAGGCCTGAGGATCGGTGAAGACGGTCGCTTCTCCGCGGATGGCCTGGGCAAGCAGTTGCTGCTTCAGGTCGTCGCGTAGCCCGGATTCCTCGCACAGCGCGAAGGCGGTGCCTACCTGGATGCCTGTGGCACCCAGCGCCAGCGCCTCGCGCAGCTTGTCGGCACTGCCGTAGCCGCCGGCCAGCCAGAACGGAACGCCGAGCCTCTGGAGTTCGTCGAGATCGACGTTGTCGCGCTCGCCGTATACGGGCTGCCCGGTGGCGTCCAGCGTGGACTTGCCGCGTGGAGGCGCATTGTGTCCACCGGCGATGCGGGTTTCCAGAATCAGCCCATCCACCCGGCCCGAAGCGCGGCGCATCATCGTGGTCGCCAGCGTGTTCGAGGAGACAATGGCGAGGAACTGCGGCCGCTCCGGCAGTGGATTCACGGCATAGTCGCGCGGGTCAAAGTGCAGCGTCGTTTCCTGCTCGGCAGCGGTTCCGGTCGGCGGCGTGCCGCTTACGGTGAACCTGTACTCGGCAGGCTGCCCGTTGGCCAGCCGATCCAGCACGGCAGGAATGTGCAGCGGAATGCCAGCTCCCATCAGCACATACCCGACACCGGCCAACATGGCGCCGTAAATGGAGGCCAGGTGCGGGATCTGCACCTTCTCCAGATAGTTGATGCCGACCTTGTGGCTGTGACCCTGGCGGGCAAGAAAGACTTCGGCAAAGTTGCTCAGCATCAGCAGCTCAGTACGCGGGCTTCGGTGCTGCAGCATCGGCAGCGTGGGATAGGGAGCTTCGGGCGATTTGCCGCCGGGAATGAAGTACTGTTCCCAGATGCGCTGCGCGATACGCGGCAGCGGAAAGGCATCAAAGGCGCGTCGCATGGCGCCATCGCGGTCTCCATCGGCCAGCCGCCGCACCACCAGCTGGTCCAGTGCCGTGCCGGAGACAACGCCAAGCTGGCCAGTGCGGGAGACGGCCTGTGCCAGGCGCCAGTTCGAGACGCCGATGCCCATTCCGCCTTGGATCAATTTTGGGAAATCCATAATTGCCTGCATTGTTTCATAGCGTATGCGCAACAGTCCCGCTTCCCGCAACGCTGGGGAAATTGTAGGCGGTCGCAGAAAAAACGGAGCAGGCGCTGGACCTGCTCCGTTCGAAAGGAACTCCACAGCGTATGGCAGCCGAATCTGGCAGCCACCGGGGTTAGCTGCAGCCGCTGGTGGAGCCGCAGCTCATGCAGCGGTAGCAGCTTCCGTTGCGGACCATGATGGCCCCGCAGGTGCTGCAGCTCGGCGCATCGCCCATCTCGTAGAGCGAGCGCATCGCGTCGGCGGCGTGGAAGACCCCGCGATCCTGCAGCGGCGGAATTCCAGCTTCGGCGCTCACCTGCGGCAGCGTGGCCGCATGCTCCGGACTCACGTTGTCCAGGCGACGGGCCAGATCGGCGACCATGCGGGCCATTGCCTGTCGGGACTCCGCACTGGGCATCTCAGGGCCAAGCTCGGACTCAGACGGCGGTGCCGGACGAGCCGGCATCTCAGCCTGAACCTGAACTGCCTCAGGCTGCTGCTCCGGTTCGGGCATTTGCTTTGGCGCAACACCGGCAAAGAGCGACAGCTGCGTGCCGGAGAGGAAGCGGATCTGCAGCCAGCGGAAGATGTAGTCCATCAGGCTCTTGGCGTAGCCGATCTCTTCGTTGCCGGTCCAGCCAGAAGGCTCGAAACGAGTGTGAGCGAACTTCTCGCAGAGGATCTTCAGCGGCACGCCGTGCTGGAGTGCGAGGGAGATGGCTGTGGCAAAGGCATCCATCAGTCCGGAGACGGTGGAGCCTTCCTTGGCCATGCGGATGAAGATTTCGCCTGGTTGCCCGGTGGGATAGAGGCCTACTGTGATGTAGCCCTCATGGCCGCCGATGGAGAATTTGTGCGTGATGGAAGCGCGCTCCTCGGGCAGGCGATGGCGGACGGCACGCGGCGGCGCATTCAGGTCCTGACTGGTGGTGCTGGCCGCTACCGGCATCGGTGCAGGCACAGCCAGCGGAGCTGCGGAAACAGCTGCCGCAGGAGCAGCTGCCGCTGCCTGCAGCCGGGCCAGTGTCGCGTCAAATGCCTGTACTGCGGTGGCAACGGCACGCGCCTCCAGCTCCACGCGCTCACCGGACTGGCCAACCAGCGTGGCCAGATCGGCTGCCGGAGCTGCTGCACCGCTGGCAATGGCACGCAGGGCGCGATCCGCTGCCTGGTTCAGTGCGGCGTCCGTGGTCTGGGTCCTGGTTTCGGCAGAGACGTTCAGCGGCTGCACGCCCTTCGATCCGTCACGGTAGATTGCCACAGCCTTCAGACCCTGCCGCCAGCTTTCCGTGTAGGCCTCGGCAATCTCCTCGACGCTCGCTTCGTTAGGCAGATTGACCGTCTTTGAGATGGCCCCGGAGAGGAATGGCTGCGTTGCCGCCATCATCTTGATGTGGCCCATGTAGTGAATCGAGCGGGTGCCTTTGGCTGGCTTGAAGGAGCAGTCAAAGACGGCCAGGTGCTCGGGGCGAATCCCGGGTGCGCCCTCGATGGTACCGGTTGCGTCAATGTAGCTGACGATGGCATTCACCTCCTCATCGGAGTAGCCCAGTTTGAACAGTGCCGAGGGTACGGTCTGGTTGACGATCTTGATCATGCCGCCGCCGACAAGCTTTTTGTACTTGACCAGAGCCAGATCAGGCTCAATGCCGGTCGTGTCGCAGTCCATCATGAAGCCGATAGTGCCGGTCGGCGCCAGCACGGTGGTCTGCGAATTGCGGTAGCCGTAGCGCTCGCCGTAGATCAGTGCCATGTCCCAGCACTCGCGGCTGGACTCAAGCAGCGCATCCAGCTGCGGAGTCACGAACGGCTCGGCACTGCTGCGGGAGCGACCAATCTTGTTCACCTCCGCGCGGTGCATGCGGATGACGTCGAGGAATGGCTCGCGGTTGACGTAGAAGCCCGGACAGGCTCCGCCCTGGCGATCCACCTGTGCCGTCAGCGTGGTGGCCGAGCCCAGCGGCGGGCAGGTGGCGGCAATGATCGATGACTGCAGATAGGCCTGTCCACAGAGAATCGCCGTCAGGCAAGCTGCATAATCGCGGCCGGCGTCAGAGTCATACGGCAGTCCGTTGGCCATCAGCAGTGCGCCCAGGTTCGCATAGCCCAGTCCCAGCGGCCGGTAATCGTGCGAGTTCCTGGCAATCGCTTCGGTCGGATAGCCCGAGTTATCCACCAGAATCTCCATCGCCGTGATCACTACCGAAATTCCGTGGCGATAGGCTGCAATATCAAAGGCTCCCGACGGCGTGACGAACTTCATCAGGTTGAAGCTGGCCAGATTGCAGGCGGAGTTGTCCAGGAACATGTACTCCGAGCAGGGGTTCGAGGCGTTGATGCGCCCTGAGTTCTTGCTGGTGTGCCAGCGGTTGATGGTGGAGTCGAACTGCATGCCCGGGTCACCGCACTGCCAGGTGGCCTCGGCAATGCGCCGCATGATGTCGCGCGCCTTGTAGCTCTCGACCGGCTGGCGATCCTTGACCGTCAGCGTGGAAAAATCGGCATCCCGTTCGCAGGCATGCATGAACTCGTCGCTCACACGCACCGAGTTGTTGGCATTCTGGAAGAAGATCGACGAGTAGGCCTCCGAATCCGGGCCCGATCCGTCATAACCGGCGCGAATCAGCGCGAAGGCCTTGGCCTCCTCCTTGCTCTTGCACTCGATGAAGTCGACGATGTCCGGATGGTCCACGTTGAGGATGACCATCTTGGCCGCCCGGCGGGTCTTGCCGCCGGACTTGATCACCCCTGCGAAGGCATCAAACCCGCGCATGAAGCTCAGCGGACCGGAGGCCGTGCCGCCGCCCGACAGCAACTCCATGGAGCCGCGGATCGACGACAGATTCGTACCCGTACCGGAACCCCACTTGAACAGCATGCCCTCGGTCTTGGCCAGGGTCAGGATCGAGTCCAGCGAGTCCTCCACCGAGTTAATGAAGCAGGCCGAGCACTGTGGCGTGCGATAGCCAGTGGTCGTGAAGCGGATGCTCTGCGCCTCCGCATCCCAGTGCCAATTCTGCGCGTCGGAGTTGGGCTCCAGCCGGTCGCAGCCCACGTTGAACCAGACCGGGGAGTTGAAGGCAACGCGCTGGCTGACGAGCATGGCGACCAGCTCGTCGTGAAAGATGGCCGCATCCTGAGCGCTGGCAAAGTAGCCGCCACGCAGACCCCAGTCGCGGATCGTCTCCGCCACGCGCGCCACCAGCTGGCGCACTCCCGTCTCGCGCTCCGGGGTATCCATCTGGCCATGCAGATACTTTGAGGCCACAATGTTGGTCGCGGTCATCGACCAGTCCACCGGAACCTCCACATCCTTCTGCTCAAAGATCGTGCGCCCCTTGGCGTCTGTAATCAGCGCATGACGCTTTTCCCACTGCACCTCGTCATACGGCGACAGGCCGGGACGGGAAAAACGCCGGGCAAAGGTCAGCCCGCCGCGCGCAGGCTGGTACGCGGCAGAGGAACCGCCGGCAGCCGAAGTGGCACCGGAGGCGGCAGAAGTGGATTGGGGTTCGTACATGGAGGCTCCTCGAAATGGCGAATTCAAATGCGGGTTCAGGTGGTTCCGAGCTTGCGGCTACGGGCAGCCAAAGAGCTGCAACAGATGCGGATTGGGCAGGGACGCATCTCCCTGCTCGATAGCTGTGCCCGGATGGCAATCGACGGCTGCCAATCGGCAAAAGGGACCGGGCAGGCACAAAAAACAAAACGATAAAAGCGGAAGTGAGGAGCAGATCGCTCCGCAAATCCTTCCAAAATACACTCACACTGCCATCCCTCGACCGAATCTCTGAGGAGTTCAGCCCGCGGTACCAGGCTGGATTCCTTGGCCGATTTCTAAGCGGCTCCTGCGGCAATGCAGGCCGGAAAACATCCGGCAGGCATGTGTGGGATTGCAGCTGCAGATGCAAAAATAACGCTGTAGCTAGTGTTGGTCAAGGAAAAACCACAATAGATTGTATTTTCTTGCGCTTGCACGGAACCCGATCCGATAACCCCACGCCAATGGCTGTGCAAAACCCAAAACGCCGCGCAGCAGGCGGCGTTTCAGGGCAAGGGGTGGTGGTTGTTCGGCGTGACTCGCGCTTTCCTTTGCCTTAGGGCGTGGTCGGGCTGGCTGCAGACTGGCTGGTGTAGATGCGCCGCCCGTGCAGCGGCTGCGCCGGGCGGGTGTTGCGCGGAAACAGCGGAGCAAAAGCCGTAAGCTGCCAGCGCGAAAGGGTGATGGGCTGCTGCAGCACATACCACTGTACGCCCTCGGTGCAGGGCGGTTCGGTCAGGGATCCGGTATAGGTCCAGTAGGCGCGATTGGCTGGCAGCAACCCGTCGGGATTCAGCGGCAAGGTCGTCTCGCCGCTGGCTCCCACGGTCTTTGGCAGGTGTTCCCACAGTCCGGCAAGGATTGCGTTCGCGCTGCCCTCGTCCAACTGAACGGCCACAATCGCCATCTTGCCCTCGGCGCTGCGATGGACAAAGTGGATGCTCATGTCCGAGAGCTGGCCTGCAATCACCTCCTCGCCCGGATGGTGGAAATGGAACTCGACCAGATCGTAGCGAGTGTTGCCAATTTGCAGATAGCTGCCCGGTGGCGGGGTCACGCGAACCGTGTGGCCGTCATTGACGAGCCGCATCGGGCCGCTGAGGTAGTGGAACTGGACCGGCGGCAGATTCTTCTGGATGCGAACCTTGCGAATGTCCACCGGAGACTGCTGGTGGCCGATGGCACACGTGCGCCAGGCAGGATTCAGCTTGTCCCATCGCAGCGAGCCGTAGGGACCATCGTAGGTCCAGCCCTGCGGAGGTGGCGCGGCCTGGGCATGTTGCTTGGGTGCGCCGTGCGCGGCAAGGGTTGCGGTCAGTGATACGGCAACCGAAGCGGCAATCCACCATCTCTTCATTGTGGTTCTCCCCCCTACTGATTCTATGCAAACAGACGCACGGTAACGCGGTTGGCATCGCAGGAATCTGACCAGACCGCAAATCCGATTTCCATATGATCCCAGTCGACAGCGGCAGCTCGGCAGCGGAATGCGAAGATGTACTGGAAAAAACATGGGCGGGAGCTGAATCGCCCCCGCCCGTACTGCAAAGGAACTGCAGAAGGATTCCGATTACCGGGCTGCAGCCAGGGCTCCGGCCTGCTCGGCCAGGGCGGCTGCCTTGTCGGTGGCCTCCCAGGTGAAGTCGGGTTCGTTGCGGCCAAAATGCCCGTAGGCAGCAGTCTTCTGATAAATGGGACGGCGCAGGTTGAGGCCCTCGATGATGCCCTTGGGGGTGAGCGCAAAGTTTTTGCGCACCAGAGCGGTCAGCTCGGAGGAGCTGAGCTTGCTGGTTCCGAAGGTCTCCACGCGAACACTGACTGGCTCGGCGACGCCGATGGCATAGGCCAGCTGGACCTCGCAGCGGCTGGCCAGCCCGGCGGCGACGATGTTCTTGGCGATGTAGCGCGCCATGTAGGCCGCGGAGCGATCAACCTTTGTCGGGTCCTTGCCGCTGAAGGCTCCGCCGCCGTGACGACCAGCGCCGCCGTAGGTGTCCACGATGATCTTGCGCCCGGTGAGGCCGCTGTCGCCCATCGGGCCGCCGATGACGAAGCGTCCGGTGGGGTTGATGTGGTACTTGGTGTTCTCGTCGAGCCACTCGGCGGGCAGGACGGCCTGAATCACGTGCTTCAGGATGTCAGCGCGCAGCTCCTCGTTGGAGACGCTTTCGGCGTGCTGGGTGGAGATGACGACGGCATCGATGCGGACGGGCTTGCCGGCTTCGTCATACTCGATGGTGACCTGGCTTTTGCCGTCGGGTCGCAGGTAGCTGAGCTTGCCGCTCTTGCGCACCTCGGTGAGGCGGCGGGTCAGCTTGTGAGCCAGTGAGATGGCCGCCGGCATCAGCTCCGGAGTCTCATTGGTGGCGTAGCCGAACATCATGCCCTGATCGCCTGCTCCGCCCGTGTCCACGCCCTGCGCGATGTCGCCGCTCTGCCGGTTGATGGTCGAGATCACGGCGCAGGTATTCGAGTCGAAGCCGTAGAGCGCGTTGTCATAGCCGATGGAGGCGACGACGCCGCGGACGAGCGTCTGGAAATCGACGTAGGCCTTGGTGGTGATCTCACCGGCAATGACGACGAGGCCGGTGGCGGTGAGCGTTTCGGCGGCTACGCGGCTGTAGGGGTCCTTCTCCAGGCAGGCGTCCAGAATCGCGTCCGAGATCTGGTCGGCAATCTTGTCCGGATGCCCTTCGGTAACGGATTCGGAAGTAAAGAGGGTACGGTCACTCAAATCGATAACTCCTTCAGACACAATGCCGCGGCACGGGTCTGTCTCGGTGTGTTCCGGCTCTGCGCAGGCCGCGGAACGGGGTCGCAGAAGACCGGTCGGTACACTCTCATGGTATCGGTTCCCGGTGATCCGGGCAAAAGCCGCTGGCTCAACGGGGCGCAACGGCGGTTCAGAGGGCAGCACAGGCGGGTGAACGGTGCTCAACCGGCCGTCTCAGGGTTGGGTTCGGCATCGTGGGTCGCGGGTTGCCCGCGCCGTCTGGCGCTCAGCTCTGGGCCGGGTGATTGTGCAGAAAACTGACTACCTGCGTGGAAACGCTGCTGAGCCATGCATGTACAGGCAGCACCGACGGCCACCAGCCGGAGCGGAAGCCATAGTAGCGGATGGCCAGGAACGAAGCTATGGCCACCACGAACAGGAGGGCAAAGGCTCCCAGCCACTTCAGCCGCAGTTGGCGCAGCTCGTGGCTACGCATCCGGGCGCGGCCCACGTTGGCCGCAAACTCCACCCAGCTCTGGTCTTCCACCGCTTCCCCGCTGGCCACACAGGCGCGCTGGAAGCGGGTCATCCAGTCGCTTTCGTCCAGCCCGACCACATTCACGTAGGCGCGAACGATGCCCTTGTTCAGGATGCCGCCCGGCAAGGCGCGGAACTGGTTGGACTCCAGCGCATGCAGGTGGCGCGGACTCACCTTGGTAATCTCGACAATCTGCTCCAGCGCAATGCCGCGGCTCAGCCGCTCCATCCGCAGATCGTCGCCAAAGGATCCCATACTCATCGCAGAAGTTCCGCCCTTCCTGGAAGAGTTTTCCACAACCAAGATACGTCGGTAGATCGGCAATGGTCAAAAGATAATCGGGCACATGCCAGCAGATTTGTGCCTTTCGGTTACAGTTTTGACATTTTTCTGCCAGTAAAACCAATATGGAACCCGGTTGCATCCCGACGGTGTGGGAACGATACTGTAGGCCTGCTGTTTTGTCTATCGCAAACGCGGTTCCGACACTTTCGTGCCACGGGCAGCACACAGCGTTGCTACAGGAGGGCTTTATCATGCGGGGCTGGCGAATACAGATCCACCCGAACCACTCGATCCAGAACAAGCCGAGGCAGCACCGCCGACTGCTTGCAACCTGGCCTGACCGCTCGCTGCCTGCCGCATGGGCCTGGTTGCTGCTGCCAGCTTTGATGTCGGTGCCGCTCCTGGCCCAGAGCGTTGCTGGCCAGGCTACGCAGGTGGCCAAGCCGGAGCAGCCGCGGCTCATCCATCCCGGCAACGGGCCGAATGGCCGTCCTCAGACCACCTTTCTGGCGCATAGGCTGGGGATGGACCACGCCGAGGGCATCTCCACGCTGGACGTCAACGGCGATGGCTGGCCGGATCTGCTCAGCGGGGCTTACTGGTATGAGAATCCGGGAGCCAACGGCGGCGAGTGGAAGCGCCACCAGTATCGCCAGGTCGGCATCCTGAACGAATTTGTCTCTGACAGCGGCGAGTGGGCCGTCGACGTGAACCACGACGGTCGGCCTGATGTGGTGACGACGGGATGGATGCTGAACGGACTCTGGTGGTTTGAGAATCCGGGCAAAGCGGGTGGCCTGTGGGCCGAGCACAAGATCACCGACAGCTATGACACGGAAGGTGGCGCGATGGCCGACATCAACGGCGATGGCAAGCCGGATATCGCGCTCGC
This sequence comes from Acidobacteriota bacterium, assembly GCA_021809235.1. GTDB lineage: Bacteria > Acidobacteriota > Terriglobia > Terriglobales > Acidobacteriaceae > Acidicapsa. The sequence goes on along the minus strand of JAKBAG010000050.1, from coordinate 4,651 downwards.
ACACTATAACCACTCCGGTATTCTCTGGGTGGACTTCTCCGGGCCTGTTCCAAAGGTGCATCACGTGGGCAAGCGCGCGCAGGACGGACACGGCATCGGCGTGGCCGACGTTGACGGCGATGGCAAGCCGGATATTCTGACGCCCTATGGCTGGTTCCGGAATATCGACGCCGATCACGACAAATGGGAGTGGCATCCAGACTGGAATCTGGGCGATGCGGGGTTTCCGATCCTGGGCTACGACGTGAATGACGATGGAAAAATTGACATCATTTACGGTCAGGGACACAGCTATGGCCTCTACTGGCTGGAGCAGCGCGGAAGCGGCAGCACACGGCAATGGGTGCGGCATGTGATCGACGAGTCCTACTCGCAGATTCACGCGCTGAAGCTGGCAGACATCAACGGCGACGGCCAGCCTGAGCTGATTGCAGGCAAGCGCTATCGCGGCCACAGCGGACATGATCCGGGATCCTATGACCCTCTGGTGGTCTACTACTACACGATTGACCGGAAGCATGGAACGTTCACGCGCCACTCAATCTCAGTGAATGGAACGGCCGGGGTGGGCACGCAGATTCTGGCGCTCGACCTGGATAAGGACGGCGATGTGGACCTGGCGACGGCAGGTAAAACCGGCGTACATGTCTTTGAGAACCTGACCATCAACAAGATTCCCGCCGCAACCCGCGAACAGGAGCTGCTGCTCGATCCCAACTGGCCCTACATCGGCGAGGGTGTGCGCGTGCAGCAGGAGGATGGTCCGGGCGTGGAGTAGCCCTGCCCGCAATCCCGGCCAGCAATTACTTCTGGAAGCGGGGACTCAGCCAGTGGCGCGCTCCGTGCGGCATGCCTCGCACTGGCAGTTGCGGCGGAGAAAATCCCAGGAATAGATGCCGGCGGTGTGGCCGTCCTGCCACTGGAACTGCAGGGCGTATCGGCCTGTGGCCTGCGCGCTGGCTGGTCGGGCGGGTGGCTCATAGAGCGGAAGCAGTTGCGCGGCCTTCGGCTTGGGCTGGCCGGGTTCTCGGCCATCGTTTTTGCGCTCCTCGACACAGGTGGCGCAGGGGCAGGCGTGGCGCAGCCAGGCGAAGCTCCACTGGCTGTGGTGGCCGTCCTTCCAGTCAATCTCCATGCCTGTGCCGTCGGTAAGGTGTACGCGAACCTTGGCCGGCGTCAGCGCATCTCGGCTCAGGCTGCGTGCCCGCGCCTCTTCGCGCTCCAGCTTCTGTTGCTCTTCCCGGGAAAGAAACTGAATGCCCTCGTGACTCATGTCTCTATTGTGCCTGATGGCGCGACGACGAGGGAAGCGGCCTGGCGATGGGCGCAGCCTGCGGATGGGGTGAAATTGAGCCTGGTTGCCAGGGAGACGCTGGAGGCGATCTGGCAGGAAATTCGGGCCAGATTCGGCGCTAGAACTTGTAGAAGACGCCGACCATCGGCTCGTAGGACTGGGCGAAGACCTTGGTGGAGGCGAAGGAACTGGTGAGCGCTGGAGCCCGGTGCAGGAGTCCACGGTACTGGAAGCGGACACCGATGTGCTTGCGCACGGCCCAGTCCGCGCCAAAGCCGTAGACAAAGGCTGGCGATGTGGCGCTGCTGGTGGGAGCCGAGGAACTGGTGAAGGCCGGATTATCGAGAAGCGTATAGGAGTAGAGCGTGCCTTTGGAGGGTGAATCCATGACTATGCCTGCGCCGGCCAGGGCGAAGGTGTGCACGCGCTTGATCTTTAGGCTGAGGACCCAGTCGCCGGTGATCTGGCTGGCCGCGGACGAAACGCTGGCAGCGTAGGGCGCGAGCGGGCAGCTGGCTCCGGCGCAGGAGATGGGATTGCTGTACTCCTGATTGTCACGGTTGTAGCCGTAGGTGACCTCGTAGCCGATGAGCGGGCTGGAGATGCGGCGCACTTCCAGCATGGCCCCGAAGGAGTTGGCCGGAATCTGGGCCAGGCCACTGCTGAGGTTGGATGTGGTGTTGAGCCAGCCGTAGCCGTTGAGTGCAACACTGGTTTCTGCAGCGCGGGCGGTGCAGAATGAGGCGGTCGCAAGCAGTGCGGCGACCAGAAGGCTTCCCACAGTTTTCCGTGACATCCAGCAACTCTCCGAAGAAGGATACTCGTCCTGATTGGGATGATGGGACGCTGATGAAGGTTGGACGTATCCCCGCTGCAAGGATAGCATTTGACGCCGGGCTCCGGGTGGCGACGCGGGCGTTGCGCAGGGCCGGGGATGAGAGAATCCCGGTAGCGCGAACCGACCGCTAGAAGCGGAAGTAGGCACCGATCATCGGCTCAGAGGTGTTCATGAAGGCCTGGGAAGACTGCAAAGCATTGGTCAGTTGGGCCGCCTTGGAGACATTCCCGCGGTACTGGAAGCGCAGGCCGATGTGCGGCAGCAGCCCCCAGTCGAAACCGGCTCCGTAGACAAAGACCGGCTTGAAGGAGTTAGAGGTCATAAGCGGCAAAATTGTCGGAGGGCCAAACGAGGAGGAGGAATTGAAGATGCTGTTTCCGCCGGTGGGAACGTCCACCAGAAGGCCGACACCGGCCAGGGCAAAGGGGCGCAGGTTCAGTGCCTTGAAGGAGACAACCCAGTCGCCGGTGAACTCGTGGGCATTGGCCGAGGCGGTGGCGGTGGGAGCGCAGGTGGAAATCAACTGCGATGGACACACGTAAGTGCTGGTGTAGTTCTGGTTAGCGCGGTTGAAGGAATAGGTAGCCTCAAAACCCATCCAGGGATGGACGATGTGGCGCAGCTCGAGCATGGCACCGGCGGCGTTGGCCTGCCGCTGGTAGACGGAGTTGCCGAGGGTGCTGTTGGTAAACGTGCCGAAGATGCTGAGCGAGGCATCAGTCTGTGAGGCGGCGCGGGCTGGCGTGGACGCAAGAAGCGCGGCCAGCAGGGCGATGGCGAGGCAGAACGCAGAGAAACGGGATTGCCTGAGTGGATTGCTGAGCATGGGATGCCTCCGTTTGGGGGAATGGTGGCGCATCTGTGCTGGTTAGGATGATTTCCGGTCGGGGATGGTTGGATTTCGGGGTAGAATCGCAGGCAGTTGCCCTGAAACCACTGCGGAGGGTTGCGATGCGCTGGCGCGAATTCCATCGGGAGTACGCCGGACTGGTGTATCCGCTGAACGCGATCCTTTGGGGTCTGATCTGCCTGCGGTTTCTGATGCGGCAGGGGGACTGGATGTTGATCCGGTTCGTCGCTGCGAAGGATATGGCGGTGGTGGGACTGGCGCTGGTCCTGATTGCGCTGCGCTGGCGGCAGATTCAGGCCGCGCCGGCCAGTTGCGCGGTGAGCGAAGCGTTGGGCGAAGAGGGACTTTCCCTGGCGGGGTATGCGTCTCCGCAGACGCGTTCGGACTTCGACTTAGGTCTGTGGGGGCGTCTGCCTCGGAGCGTCGTGATGGCTACGCACCTGAGCATGCTGTTCGATTGCGCGCTGACGATCCTTCTGCGATAGCCGCAAGCGAAGCGGCGGTTCTCAGTTGACGACCAGCGTGACGTCGAGTGTGTGCGAGATGCCTTGAGTGGATGCCGTGACCTGTACGGTGTAGGTGCCTTGCGGGGCGTTGCCGGAGCTGCGTACCTGTCCGCTGGAGCCGCTGGCGGCGGCGCAGCCAGCCAGATTCAGGGTGAGTCCGGCAGTGGCGAGGATCAGCAGTCCGGCAAGAAAGCGGAGCCGTCGGCGACCCACCCAGGGCAGCAGGAGCAGCCCGGCGAGGAGCGCACCTGCGATGTGCGAGCCGGGAAGCATGGCAGCGCTGCTGTGTCCGGAACCGGAGTGGCGGACTGCAGGTGTTCCCGCGACGGGTGCGGCCGTGGAGATGGCCAGGGCAAACTGCACCTGTGAGCCGACGGGCAGGGCCGTCGGTGCGGAGGGATTGAAGAGGCAGAGCATGCCGGGTGGCGCGTTGGGACAGGTAAGGGTGAAGTTGCCGGAGGTGGCACCGAGCGCCTGCAGCGTGAGGGTAAAGTTGGCCGTCTGGCCCTGGACGACGCTGGCACTGAGGGTCTGCCCGCTGAGGGTGAAGTCGAAGCCAGTGCCGGTGAGTGTGAGGTTGACGGGGCCGCTGGCACTGGCGAGGGTCAGCGATCCATTGAGCACACCCGACGCGGTAGGAGTGAAGCCGACCTGCAGAGTGCAGGTGGCTCCGATGGCCAGCGAGACGGGCTGGGTGGACGTGCCGCAGGTGCTGGAGGCGAGGAAAAAGCCGAGAGATTGGCTGGCCTGCGGCAACGTGGCATAGACACCGGTCAGTGTGCCGGAGGTGCCGACGTTGGAGAGGGTAACGGTCTGCTGCAGGGCAGCCAGGCCGACGGAGGTGACCGGAAAGCTGAGCACAAGCTGCGGGGAGACCGCCAGCGTGGGCGGCAGGTTGACGGTTCCGCTCAGGGCAACCGAAACGGCGGTGACCCCGGGCTGGCCCGGAGCGCTGGCCGTGAAGCTGCCGGTCAGCGTGGCTCCCGAGCTGCCGGAAGTGGGGGCAAACAGCAGGGATGCGGTGCAGCTGGCAGAAGGAGCCAGCGTAGCGGTGCAGGTGGTGGAGGCGATCTGGAAGGGACCGCTGACGCTGAGGGAGAGATTCGGGATCGAGGACTGGCCAGTGTTCGTGAGAGTGACCGGCTGCGCGGGGCTGGTCTGGT
>JAKBAG010000313.1 GCA_021809235.1 Acidobacteriota bacterium | reverse complement strand
TCAGGGAGGCTCCCGGCGGAGCCTGCACCACCACCATCAGCATGCCCTGATCTTCCTGGGGAATGAAGCCAGTCGGCACGTGCAGATACATCCAGCCCGTTGCCGCAAGCCCAGCAAAGAAGACCACTACCAGCAGATAACGCAGCCGCAGCGCGACATGAATCAGCCCGGCATACGCACGGGAAATCCCATTGATCAGATTGTCGATGCCATGCGCGACAGCCGCCCAGGCGCGCGAGAGCGGCGGCACTCGCAGAAAGTCCAACTGCTGATACTTGGCCTCTTCGCCGCGCAGAAACAACGCTGCCAGAGCCGGAGACAGGGTCAGCGCATTGAGCGCGGAGATGGCAATCGCAAAGGCGATCGTCAGCGAGAACTGCCGGTAGAGAATTCCTGTGGTGCCGGGAAAGAACGACACAGGCAGGAAGACGGCAATCAGCACCAGAGAGGTCGCGATGACCGCGCTTGTCACCTCGCTCATCGCGACGGAAGTGGCATCGTGCGGGTCGGAGTGCTCGGCCGAGATGTGTCGCTGCACGTTCTCAATTACGACGATGGCATCATCGACCACCAGTCCGGTCGCCAGCGTAATTCCAAAGAGCGTCAGCGAGTTGATCGAAAAACCAAAGGCCTTGATAAACGCAAACGTGCCGATCAGCGAAACTGGAATCGTGACGGCGGGAATGATCGTCGCCCGCCAGTCGAGGAGGAAGAGAAAGATGACCACGATCACGATCACGATTGCCTCGCCCAGCGTGACAATCACCTCATGAATCGAGTCCCCGACAATCGTCGTTGAATCGAACGCAACCGCGTATTCCAGCCCGGGCGGAAAATGTGCGGAAAGCTGCTTGAGCACAGCCTTGGCTTCGCGATCCACTTCCAGGGCATTGGCATCGGAAAGCTGCTGCACACCAATGCCGACCGCGGCCTGTCCCTGATACTTCAGATTGGAGCTATAGTCCTCGGCTCCCAACTGGGCATAGCCCACATCGCGCAGATATACCAGGCCGTTGGGACTGCTTTTGACGATGATGTCGTCAAACTGCTTCGGATCGCTGAGCCTGCCCACCACGCGAACGGCAACCTGATACGACTGTCGGTTGTCGGACGGTGGCTGTCCCAGCTGTCCGGCTGGGACCTCAATGTTCTGTTCCGCCAGCGCATTCACAACGTCGCTGGCCGTCAATCCATGGGTGGCAAGCTTGTTCGGATCCAGCCACACGCGCATCGCATATTTGCGCTCACCGAAGATCTGCACGTTGCCCACGCCCGGAACGCGCTTCAGCGCATCGGCCACATAGACGTCCAGGTAGTTCGAGATGAACTCATTGGAGTAGCGGTTGTCCCGCGTATAGAATCCCGCGCCAAAGACAAAGTTGCTGTTCGCCTTGGTGATCGTAATGCCGGCTGCATTCACGGCGGCCGGCAGACGTCCACTTACGCTGGCCACGCGGTTCTGCACGTCCACGGCGGCAATGGACAGGTCATAGCCGGTCTGGAATGTGACCGTAATGGTGCTCACTCCGGAGTTGGTGCTGGCGGAGGTGATGTAATGCATGCCCTCCACGCCATTGATCGCCTCTTCCAGAGGAATCGTTACGGCTTTCTCCACCGTTTCCGCATCCGCTCCCACATATGAGCTGGTCACCACCACTTCCGGTGGCGCCAACTGCGGATACAGCGAGATCGGCAGGGTGGGAATGCTGATTGCGCCAACCAGAATGATCAGCAGCGCGACGACTGTGGCAAACACGGGTCGGCGAATAAAGAAATCCACGAACACGATACAAATCCTTCCTGCTTTGCGCTGGCGACTTAAGCGCCCAGCGGCATCACCGGCATGTGATCGGCAAGGAACTGGGTGCCAGACGTAATCACACGATCGCCGGGCTTCAATCCCGCGCTGATCGCATACGCATTGCCCACAGTCTGATCAATCGTGATGCTCACCTGATGAGCCACGGAATGACCGCCCTCGCTCGCAACAACAAAGACGAAACTCTGGCCGCCCTGTCGAACGACGGAAAGAATCGGAATGGTCGGCATCGGTGCGGTCTTCCAGATCACCCGCGCACGCACCATTTGCGCGGAACGCAGCCGCTGATCGCCCGAGTGCACCGGTGCCTTCACCAGAATTCCCTGCAGCGTGCTGTCCACCTGGGGTGAGAGAAAATCCACGGCGGTGCTTTCGATGACGTTGCCATCGGTATCCAGCAACTGCACGGGCAGACCCATGCGCACCTCACTGCTGCGCTCCGTCGGGATATAAATGTAGGCCTCAAAGTCCCGATTTTCATCCACAGTTGTCAGCGCCGTCGACGAGGTCACATAGTCGCCAACATGAACCGGGATATCCCCCACCACGCCGTCGAACGGTGCGCGAATGGTGTAGTAGGCCAGCTGTTCTTCCAGGGACTTGCGGGTTGCAATTGCAGCCTGCCAGTCGGCGCGGGTGTTCTGGTAGAGCTGCTCTGCCTGGTCCAGCGCATCGCGGCTCACCACGCCGTCGGCAAACAGCTTTCGTTCACGCTCTATCTCGATCGTGTTGTAGTCGTAGAGCGCCTTTTTCTGCTTCTCCGTGGCCAGCTGCGCATTCACCAGCGCCTGCTGCTTGGCGGGGTCCACCGTCATCAGCACCTGCCCGGCATGCACCTGTTCGCCCGAGTGCACCGCAATCGCAGTCAGGTTTCCATCCACCTGCGGCATCACCGTGACCGACCGTCGCGACTTGATCGTAGCCACATAATCACTGCTCGAGGCCACCGGTTTTTCGGAAACCGTTTCCACTGCTACCGGCATCGCCTGCATTCCAGCTGCACCCGCAGCAGGCGCTGGCGCCTGCCGACAACCGGCCAGCAATGCGCATCCCAGTCCGGCACTCCAAACCATCCAACGAGAGTACTTCAAGCAAACCTCACTTCCTGGATCCCTCGGTTTCCCCTCAGGAATTCCCAGGCACTTTCATGGTTCTATCTGTCCAATGACCAAGCCTCTGGCTCAAAACCCATCTCCGCTTAGTCGATTCTGCCCGGATGGCAACCGCCGCCACCGCTCTGC
>JAKBAG010000312.1 GCA_021809235.1 Acidobacteriota bacterium | reverse complement strand
CCCGCGTCGACCCGCTCCACGCCCGCAAGATGGCAGCGCTCATGCAGTCGTCGACCGGCAGCGACCGGCCCATCCTGCTGCACTACAGCCTGAAGGGCGGCCACAGCGCCGGCGTCTCCAGCGGCCAACTCGTCGAGGACTACGCCGACACCCTGGCCTTCCTCTGGACCGAAACCGGCAACCACTAACCCCGGCACGCTCTGGTACAGAAACAAATATGATGGATTTGGGAGACCAGTCATGTTTAGCTCGCTCGAAATTTGTGCTGGAGCCGGCGGTCAAGCGCTCGGTTTGGAGATGGCAGGTTTCGACCATGCGGCACTGGTTGAACTGGAACCGGCAGCATGCGCCACGCTCCGGCTCAATCGCCCCAAATGGAATGTAGTGGAACAGGATCTCAGAGAATTCCATGGCGCACCGTACAAAGGAATTGATCTTGTTGCAGGCGGTGTACCCTGTCCACCCTTTTCAAAGGCAGGGAAGCAGCTTGGTGAGAATGATGAGCGGGATCTGTTTCCGGAAGCCATCCGACTCGTCGATGAATGCCGACCTCAGGCTGTGATGCTTGAGAATGTTCGCGGTCTTCTCGATGCAGTTTTTGAAGACTACCGAAATAAAGTCGAGAAGCAGCTCATTAAGTTGGGGTACGTTCCAGGATGGAAGCTTCTCAATGCCTCTGAGTTCGGAGTCTCGCAGCTTCGTCCACGAGTCGTATTTGTGGGCATACGCAGGGAAATTGCATCGCAATTCGAATGGCCGGAGCCGCGCCCGATGGCGCCTCCGACCGTGGGCCAACTACTTCATGATCTTATGAAAGCGAATGGATGGCGCGGTGCCGACCGTTGGCGAGAACAGGCTAACTCGATTGCGCCAACACTTGTTGGAGGCTCGAAAAAGCATGGTGGTCCTGACCTTGGACCTACGCGTGCGAAGCGTGCCTGGGCAGCCATTGGGGTTGATGGAATGGGTTTATGGGATGAGGCTCCTCAGCGAGATTTTGTGGGAATGCCCCGACTGACACCTCGCATGACGGCTCGCATTCAAGGATTTCCGGATCACTGGAGATTTTCGGGCCTGAAAACTGCGGCTTACCGGCAAATTGGTAACGCTTTTCCCCCGCCGGTTGCGTCTGCTGTGGCACGGCAAATTTTTACAGCACTATCCACGCGGCGGATCTTCAAGGTGGCTCAATAATGGCCTCTGCAGAGTTCTTGAAAGCTCGCAAGGCATTTCATGCAGAGTTGCTGAAATCAACTCTGACCATCAACAACGCAGGGATTGTCAGTAATGCCGATGGTAGCAACACGACCAGCAAGGCAATCGCCCAGGGTATCGCTGAATTACTCAAAGCGGAAACAATCGGTGAGAGGATTGCAGGTCAAACCTCAGGCAATCAATTTGAAGAAATCTGCGCAGGTTTTGTGCGCAATACCTTTCTCAAATTGGGGCATCTTCGGCCCGGCAAATGGGATGTGCATCAGGTTGTCGGGCGCAATCGCCTGGAAATCGCCCAATATGCGCAGTATGCACATCTGGTGGCACTGGATCGTGCCGCAAAGAATGATCCAGAATTAGCTGCCGCCCTCGGGAGTGACTACACAATAACTCCGGATATCGTTGTTGTCAGGCAAACAGAAGCGGATGATGCAATCAATTCGCCCCGTTATCTCGTTGACAAGAGTGTGACAACACTTGCCAGCCTGCGCAAGGAAAATGGAGGAAATCCACTTCTGCATGCAAGCATTTCCTGCAAGTGGACAATCCGGAGTGACCGGGCTCAAAATGCGCGTTCTGAAGCGCTCAATCTGATCCGAAACAGAAAGGGGCGATTGCCGCATGTGGTTGTTGTTACAGCGGAACCCACACCAAGCCGACTGGCGTCAATTGCCTTGGGAACAGGGGATATCGATTGCGTCTATCATTTCGCTTTGTATGAACTGCAGGAAACGCTCAAAACGTTGAAACTTGAAGATGCCATCGATATGCTTGAGGTAATGGTCAACGGAAATCGACTCAAGGACATATCCGATTTGCCACTCGATTTGGCAGTTTAGAGTGAGTCAAAGCCATTCCGCCCACAAGCCCTAACTCTTCGATTCATGCAATCACTCAGATGCGTTGAGTGGAATCGTCGTTTAAGTCCATCACGCATAGGATGACTTCGCGATACGCTGGAAGCAGCACGCACCGTCGCTGCCCGTTGCAGAAGCCAACCGTGTCTTCGCCATGACCGACCCCATCCTCTGGCTCACGCCGCCCGACGCGCCCCACTCCCCGCTGCAGCTTGCCGCGCTCTGGGCGGCGCGTCTGTTTTCCGCCCTTGCCATGGCCTCGCTTGCCTATACGCTGCTGGCCTGGCTGGCCTCGGCCCGCTACCGACTGCAGCGTCGCCGCCAGCTTGCCGTTGCCCCGGCCTGCGCGCCGCCGGTCTCCATCCTCAAGCCGCTCAAGGGCGCGGACCCGGCCCTGCAGCAGGCCCTGCGCAGCCACTGCCTCCAGACCTACCCCGGCGGCTTCGAGCTGCTCTGCGGCGTCGCCTCGCCCGACGACCCGGCCGCCGCCATCGTCACCGCGCTCCAGCAGGAGTTTCCCCACCTGCCCATCCACCTCATCCTCTGCCCGGAGCGGCTTGGCCCCAGCGGCAAGGTCTCCACGCTCGTCCAGCTTGCCCGCCACGCCCGCCACCCGCACCTGCTCGTCAGCGACGGTGACATCCTCGTTCCCCCCGGCTATCTGGCGCGCGTCATGGACGGCTTCGCCGACCCGGCCGTCGGCCTCGTCACCGCGCTCTACCGCGGCCGCGCTGGCGCCTCGCTCGGCTCCCGGCTGGAGTCGATGACCATCTCCACCGACTTCCAGCCCGGCGTCCTGACCGCGCTGCTGCTGGAGCGCGGCCTGCACTTTGCCCTCGGCTCCACGCTGGCCGTCTCCCGCTCGGCGCTCGACGCCATCGGCGGCTTCGACGTGCTGCTGCCGCTGCTGGCCGATGACTACGAGCTGGGCGTGCGCATCCATCGCGCCGGCTACCGCCTGCTGCTGGCTCCGGTCGTCGTCGAAACCTCGG
>JAKBAG010000311.1 GCA_021809235.1 Acidobacteriota bacterium | reverse complement strand
AATACGCGCCCTGGGTGCTGCCTGAGTTTGCAGTATTGTCCGCCAGCCTTCCAACGGAGTCCATCGAAGACAGCAGTTTCAGCGAGCTGCTCCGCGTCGCGGGCGCGGTGTTGGAGGCGTTGCGAGCCAATGCACCGCAGGATGCAGTTACACGCACTGCTGCCGAGCGCTGCCGTCAGATGACCGCAGAGGCAGCCGAGCGGTTAGCCCAGCTTGTCGAGCAACTGAAGGAGATCGTGCAGCGTACAGAAGCTCTTGCCGACGGCATGGAGTTTGGCTTCCTGCTGCACCCCGAACGCAAGGTTCTCTCTATCGGCTGGGATCTCCGAGCAAACCGTCTTCACGATTCCTGCTATGACATGCTGGCTTCCGAGGCGCGGATGGCGGCATTTCTTGCCATTGCGCGAGGAGAGATGCCGCAGCAAAGTTGGTTCCGGCTTTCGCGCGATCATGCAAAGGCTTTCGGATACCACGCGCTTCTGTCCTGGACCGGCACGATGTTCGAATACCTGATGCCTGCGCTATGGATGCGTGCCTGGCCCAACACCTTACTGGCTCGAACCCAGAGCGCCTGCGTGCGCATTCAGCGTGCATGGGCTCGCAAGCGGAGTCTTCCCTGGGGCATCTCCGAGTCTGGATTTGCCGAGCGCAATGATTCCGGCGACTACGGATACCATGCCTGGGGCATTCCAGAGGTGGCACTGTCCTGGGAGGCAAAGGCCGGACCGGTCATTGCTCCCTATTCCACCTATCTGGCCTTAGATAGCGATCCGCAGGCAGCGATGGCCAACCTGCGCACGCTGGAAGCTGTCGCAGGCAGCGGACGCTATGGGCTCTATGAGGCCATCGACTACCGTTCCTCGCGGAAGCAGCCGGAAGTGGTGCGCGAGTGGATGGCGCATCACATGGGCATGTCCCTGCTTGCCTTGCTGAATCTCCTTCATGACGGCAAGGTGCAGGAGTGGTTCCATGCCAACGCGCTGGTGCAGTCAGCGGAAGCCCTGCTGAATGAGATGCCTGCGCGCAGCAATATGCTTAAGGACGCACATCGTCTCTCGCCAGCCGTTCACGCCCGGACCCAGGGCCAGGCATGAGCAGAATTCCACCGCCGGACTGTCTCTGCAGGTAAGCTGTTGGTGTGAGCATAAACGAGCGCGAACTGTTGCAATGGATTCGCCGGAGGCCCGGCCAGCGGGTTGCCTACAAGCAGCTTATCCATGAACTCGGCTTGGCCGGAGGCGCTGAGCGGCGGCAGCTGCGCGAGCAGCTGCATTCTCTGGTGCAGCGCGGTGCGCTGGTTGTCGGCGAGGATGGCTCCTGGAGCGTAGTGCAAGCTTCTTCCACCGCAGTCGCGCAGGGAATGGTTGCGGGCAGACTGGATCTGCATCGCGATGGCTTCGCCTTTGTTCGTCCCGAATCCGACGCGCAAACAACCCCCCAGCGCGGGGACATTTTTATTCCCCCCACAGAAATTCATGGAGCCATGCAAGGCGATATGGTTTTGGTGGAGTTGGATCGAAGGTCATCTCCGGGACGCGCTTCCGGGCGCGTCACCCGAGTGCTGGAACGCAGAAATATCACCATCGTTGGAACCTTCCATCTTGCGCTCAAAGGCCATCGCTCCTCCTCGAACACATCCCGCCACCCGGTACACGATGGCTACTGGATGATCCCGTTCGATTCCCGAATGACGCAGCCCATTCGCATTCCCGCCACTGAGCCGCTTCCGGATATGGCCTGGAGTCGGGAACATCGCGTCCTTGCCGGGCAGGAGGAATCCTTCGCCTCCTTTCAGGATCTGGAAGGCTGGATGGTCGATGTCGAGATTACGCGCTGGCCCACGGTCACGCGACCCGCAGAAGGACGCATCCTGGAGGTGCTTGGCCGCCCCGACGACTTCGGCGTGGACGTGGAGATCATGCTGCGCAAGCATCAGTTGCCGCGTATCTTTCCGGAGGCGGTACTGGCTCAGGCGAAAGCCGTCGCACTGCCAGATCCCCCGACGGAGGATAGTGTGGAGCTGCAGCGCCGGACGGACTTTCGCGGCCTTCCGATTGTCACGATCGATGGCGAATCTGCGCGGGACTTTGATGATGCGGTTCATGTTCGACGGCTCGGAGTCGAGGACGATGCGGGCTGGGAGCTGCAGGTTCACATCGCCGACGTAGCGCATTATGTGCGTCCCGGAACCCCACTCGATCTGGAAGCACGATTGCGCGGAACCAGTGTCTACTTTCCGGATCGTGCCGTACCCATGCTGCCGCATGAGCTTTCCACGGGCATCTGTTCCCTGCGCCCGCAGGAAGATCGGCTGGTGCTGAGCTGTATTTTGCAGCTCGATGCGCGAGGAAATATCCAAGGGTTTCGACTGGCGGAAGGCATCATCCGTTCTGCAGCCCGCATGACCTACACGCAGGTGCATCAAATTCTGGAAGGCGATACGGAAACCCGCAGCAGCTTTGCAGCCCTTGTGCCTTTGTTTGAACAGATGCGTGAGCTTGCCGGACGCATGCAGCAGAGACGCCAGGAGCGCGGCAGTATCGACTTTGACTTGCCCGAGCCGGTGATCGAATTCAATCCGGAAGGCCAGATGGAAGGTGTCTCCAGGGCTGAGCGGACGTGGGCTAACCGTCTGATCGAGGAGTTCATGCTGGCGGCAAACGAGTGTGTTGCCATCTGGCTGGAGGATATGCCTGTGCCCAGCCTCTATCGCATTCATGAGCAGCCTGATCCCAAACGAGTGATGGAGTTTGAAGACGCAGCTGCAGCCTTCGGATACACCCTCGGGATCGGGGCATTGCCGGTCAAGCGCTTTCAACCGCGCACCGATCGCCGCGAGCAGCATCGACGCGGTCACAATTCCCGCGAAGCACGCACCATTGAGTTGCCGGAGAAGGTCGATGTCACTCCCCAGATGTATCAGCTCCTGACGCAGCGCATTAGCGGAAATCCGGAAGAGAGAATCCTCAACCATCTGATGCTGCGCTCGCTCAAGCAGGCGCGATATTCCGAGGAGAATACGGGGCACTTTGCGCTGGCTGCGCCAAGCTACACCCACTTCACCTCG
>JAKBAG010000310.1 GCA_021809235.1 Acidobacteriota bacterium | reverse complement strand
GGGCCTGCGTCACGGGATGCCGTGTGAGCATCGGCGGATCCAGCAGAGGTTGTCCGTGGCAGGCTGCATTCACGCTTACCTGCGCCGTGCTGAAATCCTCCTCGGTGGCGTACTGGAACTCGACCAGCAGTGCAGCTGCCTCCGGCGGCAGGTCGCAAATCGCAGAGGGCACTCCTGGCTGGTCCTGGACTGAGCGCAGGGCTGCTCGATCCATCAGCTCCAGTGCTGCAGCACCGGCCTCGCGCAGCGGCTCAATCGCTGAGCAGGCTGCGCGAAGATCGGCAAACAGTAGCAGGCCTGTGTACTTGACTGGATTATCCGGCACCGTTTCCAGGACAGCCTCAGCAATCCAGGCCAGCGTTCCTTCTGCTCCGATCAGCAGATGCGCAAAGATGTCGATTGCGCGCTCATGGTCGAGAAAGGCATTCAGGCTGTAGCCGGTGGTGTTCTTGGTGCGGTACTTGCTGCGGATGCGCTCGACCAGTGCGGGTTGGGCCAAAATCTGCGCGCGCAGTTGTAGTAGGCCTCGATGCAGAATCGGTTCCAGCGCAAGCATCTGCTGGTCAGCCTCTGGTGCTGCCGTATCCAGCCGCGTGCCAGACGGCAGCATGAAGGTGAGCGAGCGCAGCGTGTGATAAGCATTCTGAGCCACGCCGCAGCACATGCCGCTGGCGTTGTTGGACAGAATACCGCCTACGCGGCAACTGTGGATGGAAGCAGGATCGGGACCAATCTTGCGCTGATAAAGCCGAAGGGCGTCGTTGGCATGCTGTCCAATTACGCCCGGCTGCAGGCGGATGGCGCGGCCGCCGTTCTCAACACGCAGTGCGCGCATGTGGCGCCCCAAATCGACGAGGATGCCATCGGTGATGCTTTGTCCGGAGAGGCTTGTGCCACCGGCGCGGAAGACGAGTGGAATCCGGTGCTGGCGGCTGAAGGCAAAAAGTGTCGCGACCTCGGCCTCGCTGCAGGGCTGCACTACAGCCAGCGGAATCTGCCGATAGAAGCTAGCGTCGGAGGCAAAGGCGATACGGTCGATCTCGCGAATGAGGATGCGCTTCGGATCAATGGATGCAGCGAGCAGCTCGCGGATGCGTTCCGGCGTAAGGTCAGCAGTGGAGTGGGTCTTCGGCAGGGTCATCGGAGCTAGCATCCAGATTCGCGGTGGATCATCAGAGCTGCGGTGACTCCGCCAGCCGTCGCAGCAGTTGGACGTTGCGCAGGTCGTCGCCGGGTTCATCCACCGGTGTTTCAGCAATGAAGGCACAGTGTGCGAAACGTGCGTCATGCAGAAGGCGGTGGAAGGGTGCGCTGCCGATGGTTCCGGCGCCGATGTGTTCGTGGCGATCCAGCCGGGATCCGCGCTCTGCTTTGGCGTCGTTGCAGTGCCAGACCTTGACCTGTGCGCAGCCCACCGTGGACTCCACCTGCCGGATCGTATCCTCATAGCCGGAATCTGTTACCAGATCGTAGCCGGCCACGTGTGTGTGGCAGGTGTCCAGGCATACGGCGACCGGAGCGTGCGCGCGCAGCCGATCTACCAGTTCGGCCACCTGCTCCAAACTGCCGCCCAGGGAGAACTCCGCTCCGGCTGTATTTTCAATCAGAATCTGGAACGATGTCTCCTGCCAGGGCAGGTTGTCGATGGACTGCATGATGGTCTCCGCCGCCAGGCGCAGACCCTCTTCGCGCGTGAGTCCCTTCCACGAGCCGGGATGTAGTACCAGGTAGTCGGCACCCCAGGCCAGCGCGCGCTCAATCTCCCCGCGAAAGGCTTCAGTGCTTTTCTGTCGCGTCTCTTCGTTCTGGCTGCACACGTTCACCAGATAGCTGGTGTGAATCACCAGCGGCGTTACGTCCAGCTGCGCACGCAACTGTCGCATACGTTCGGCATCTGCGGCAGCCACTTTGGGCGCCTTCCACATTCTGGGACTCGAAGAGAAGAACTGAAAAGTGTTAGCACCCATCTGCCTTGCCCGCTCCACGGCGGTCCAGGCTCCACCGGCTGTTCCCAAATGAATTCCAATCCGATGCGTTGCCATCCCTGATGCCATGCCTAGAGTCTACAACCGAGACAGGCCTGCTGCATGGGCTGTCTCGCTGAATCTCGAGCGAACGGAAGCCTCCAGACAGGTATTACTCTTTGAGCTTCAATCGATGTGAAGTCTGGCCTGGTGGAGTACCAAAGTAAGATGACCTGCGTCATTGGAAACGTGTTGAAATCCGCAGTAGACTCGGCAGCATGAACAACGACATGGAAACCGGAGAGATCGCGCAACTGCTGGAACACCTTCACTCGCTGCTGCAGAAGGCCATCGTACCGGCATTGGAAACTATCCACAGGAATCAAGCGCAGACACAGGCAGCGCAGGAGTCCAATGCGGCAGCCCTGCTGGAGTTTCGGACGGAAATCCTCAAGCGCTTTGTTGAGTATCACGCGGAGCTGGCTCGCATCCAGGCACAGGTGGATGACGCGATGACGGCCCTGGGACTTCGCTCCGGCAGACAAGGTGCCAGCGGATCCATCGTTCACTGACGCAGTCGGTGCTGTCACATTCCCTGCCGCGATCCTGTCTGTTGCCGTCTTGATTGCCTCCATTACTTCCTGCGATGATGCTGGGATGCGGACCGTCCTCCTGGGTGCAGCGTTGTGGCAAGGCTTGGCCTCGAATGGCCATGCCCCGGATTCCCTGATTCCTGATCCGTGGATTCTGGTTGAAGATGGCCGCATTGTAGAGATTGCGAGTCGCCGCGAGCGTGCAACTCCGCCTAATGTGCCCAGCCTGGACTACTCCGCCTACCTGCTGGCACCTGCCTTTCTGGATGTGCATATTCACGGCTCTGCCGGCCAGGACGTGATGCAGGCAGACCAGGCAGGCATGGAGACGATCAGCCGATTTCTTGCCAATCACGGTACCGGGCGATTCCTGGCTACCACAGTGACAGCGCCTCTGGAGACGACGCTGCGCGCACTGGATCGGATGGCCCGCATGATACGTCCGAACACCGATTGGCCCGGAGCCGTTCCTTGCGGCATTCATCTGGAGGGTCCGTTTCTCTCCCATGC
>JAKBAG010000309.1 GCA_021809235.1 Acidobacteriota bacterium | reverse complement strand
GTTTGCACAGCCCGCTCCAGTGCCTGCACGCAGTCGGCATCCAGCTTGCCGGGAACCTCGCTGCGCAGGATGGAAAAGACCTTTTCCAGCGGCAGGGCATCGCGATAGGGGCGTTCTTCCGTCAGAGCGCCATAGATGTCCGCCACGGTCAGCAGGCGCGAGTCCAGCGAGAGTTCGGCCGCGGTGAGTCGGTCGGGATAGCCGCTTCCGTCCAGCTTTTCGTGGTGTTGCCCGGCGATTTGGGCAATGGCAGAGAAGCGCTCAATGCGGCCGAGAATCTGCTGCGAGAGTCGTGCGTGCTGCTGAACCAGGGCGAACTCTTCCGGCGTGAGGCGGCCTGGCTTGTCGAGGATGGAGTTGGGCACGCTGAGCTTGCCGAGATCATGCAGCAGGGCTGCGCGATAGATGCGCTGGATGCGGCTGGGGGCAAAGCCCAGCTCGCGCGCGATGCCGATGGCCGCCTCCGTCACGCCCATGGAGTGGTTGTAGGTGTAGGAGGATTTGGCATCGACCACCTCGGCAAAGGCCTGACAGATGGAGTCCACATCGGCATCGGAGAGTGCGGATTCGGATTCCGGCTCCTGATCCTCGACAGCGCTGCGCAGATCCTGGATGGCGGCAATCCGCGCCAGTTGCCCGCTGCGATGGAGAGAGTTGACGACATCCACCAGTTGCGGATCGAACCAGCGACGACTGCGCACGCGCATCTCGCGGATGGCTTCGTCCAGACCCATGCCGGGACCGGTCTCCGAGGCAAAGACATCCAGATGCTGGGCGACGGCCAGAATACGGGATATCAGTGGGATGGCATTGCCACGCAGGCGGCCCGGATAGCCACTTCCATCCCAGTGCTCATCAAGGCGATGAATGGCATCTGCGGTTGCCTCCGGCAGTCCGATGCGCCGCGCGATGGAAGCTCCACGATCGCAGCGCAGTTCGATCATGGTGCGGTTGTTGGTGTGTTGCTCAAGCGCGAGCTTGAGAATGCGAGCAGCTCGTTGCGCCGCGGAGGCATGCGGCAGGGCGCGCCGCCACAGCGCGGAGACCGCAGTCAGCGAAGGCCGGGTCCAGTCGAGAAACTTGACGTCGTGCTTCATCATGCGGTCGTCGCCACCAATCAGCAGACACATGCGCCCGGCATTGCTGCTGCAGCCCACATCCTTCAGCAGGGCGGCGTAGTAGAGGCTGGACCGCTCGCAGGGGGCAAGCTGCAGCGCTTCTGCGATCTGCATCGAGTAGAGGCAGACGCGCTGCGCATGGCCGGGAACGGCACCCTCGGTCAGATCGAGCGCATAGGAAAGCGCGGCCAGAATCTGGCGCCGGGGAATGCCGGAGCTATGGGTGGACAATGGAAAGTTCAGCATGGGAGACATAGGTACCTCATGAGACGTACGCACGGCAGCGCTGAGAGATCTATCGGCACGGGTGATTGGAAGCTGTATTTCTTTGGTGCGACGGGAAAAAGGTGGAAACCGTGGAGTCTGGTCGAAAACGATCAGAAAGCAAGCGGCTGCTATTCTGTCCGGATACCGGAAGTGGATCGGGGGAGCCTGAACTGCTTCTTTGGGTGATGGGTTGCGGCCAAAGGCCGGACCAGAGCGGCAATTCTGCGGGGTGCAGGCAGGGGAAGGGGATAAGCGATGGAAATCAGGCGAATTGGCAGCCAGGCTTCGGCAGTCGGGCCGTCGGAGTGGTTTACCGGGCAGGTGCGCCTGGACGCCCTGATGCAGACGCCGGAGCCGGCGCGGGTGGGAATGGCGAGCGTCACCTTTGAGCCGGGAGCAAGGACGGCCTGGCACACGCATCCGCTTGGCCAGACGCTGATTGTGACGGCGGGCTGCGGCTGGGTGCAGCGTGCCGGGCAAGCCGTTGAGGAGATTCATCCCGGCGATGTGATCTGGTTTGCGCCCGGCGAACGGCACTGGCATGGTGCAACACCGACATCGGCAATGACGCATATCGCGGTGCAGGAGCGGCTGGATGGAAAATCCGTGGAGTGGGAGGAGCAGGTTTCCGATGCGGAATATCGAAGGGACTGACAGGATGCGCGCCTTTGCGCAGCGGCAGCCCCAGCTGGGGTGGGGTCGGAAGCTGCGGTTGACCGCCGGGCAGGTTTTGGCAGGGCCGTTGCTGGCAGGGCTGGTGCTGGCAGGGCTGGTGCTGATGGGGCCCTTGCTGGCTGTTCCGGTGTGGGCACAGGCTCCGGATGCCTCGCTTGCCGATCCGCCGAAGGTGGCTCCGCCGCCGCGCTCCATCGAGGACCTGAATCTGGTGGCTGCCGATGCCTCGATGCCGACCTTTGCCGACAGCTTTGTTCCGGTGAATTCGCGTTTCCGGCAGTCGATGTATCGGCATGGGATGACCCTGCGCCTGATTACGCAGCAGCAGTATTCGCAGAACACGATTGCCGCACCTGTCGCGCCGGATGCACAGACCTATATCGGCCAGTATCCGTTTGAAGACGCAATGCTGCAGCCGATTCTGGTTGCCGATTTGCGGCAGTTGCATCTGCATCGCACGCAGCTCTATGTGGGTGGCGTGTGGAACTGGGTGAGTTGGAATCCGGCGGGCCCAAAGTCATTTCAACTTTGGAATCTGTATGCCTACAAGTCGTGGGGCCATGCAGCGGATGGTCCGCGGATGCAGACAAAGGCCGGGTACGTTTCGCTGAACCTGGAGTTTGTGGGTCTGTTTGTGGGCGGGTCCACGGCGACCGGCGGGCAGGGCGTGTATGCGGTGCTGCCGTATGAAGTGGGCATGTCCTACTTTCCGCTGACGGCACCGGCCGTGCTGGCGCGGATTCAGGGTCCGGGACACAGCTATCTGAAGCTGGCCGCCCAGCGCAGCATCGATGCCGGCGGCGGACCCGCAGAAGTTGCGCGAAACGGGTCCGGATTGCGCTTTGATCCGCATGGCGACAAGCTGCTTGCCATCGGTGAGGCAGGCTACCTGCGCAATGCAACCAGAGAGTCGCATGAGGCTTGGCTGAGGACAGGATTCATGCGCAACTGGACGCCGTACCGGAACCTTTTGACGAATCAGAAGCAGAGCGGAAATTATTGTGCGTATCTG
>JAKBAG010000308.1 GCA_021809235.1 Acidobacteriota bacterium | reverse complement strand
CCCGGCAACTGCCACCAGCAGCACCAGCACGGAAGTCGTCCATCCCAGGCTGCGAACGGACTGTTTTGCGGAAATTCTTAACATTCTTTAAGTATGGGAACATATCAGCCGCAAACACGCAACCCTTGCTGGCTAACAATCCGATGTTTTGCCGCCTAAATCCCTGCAAAATCAGCGCTCAATATTTTTTGCGGCATCCCGATTCGCTGTTTGAAAACAGGACATATTTTGAATTCTCAAATCTCCTATCTTGTGACCGAAGGAACGAGTTAGATTTTTGTCAACCGGATGGAGTTATGGACGCGCTGAAGAAAATCGCATTTCCTGCAGGAAAACACTGGATTCTCCATTGCGGCAAAGCATGCAGACAGAGAATCCGAAATCCCGATTAATGCAGGTCCATAGCTTTCCACCCTTTCAGGCACATAGCGCCGGAGAAATGGATGCGCTGCAGGATGCCGGAGAAGAAATCGCAAAAACCCTTGTCAATGCTGAGGAAATACGAATTCCTATTGCATCGCATTCGACTCGGAAAAAGTATTTGAGCGATGAAATCGCGCGAGATATCCAGCCATCCTGACAAAAGGAGTCTCAGCCCATCGCTCGCGGCGGCCAGCGCACGGGCTCTCGGCTCAGCGAGCCGCCGGGCGCTTGCGCGTCGCCGGCACCACATCCTCGCGCGTAGGCAGGAAGCGGCGCAGGTAGCTCAGCGGGTCCTTGCAGACGACCATCCGCTGCAGGTGATACTCCCAGGCATCCGTCTTGGTGGTGCGCCGCGTAAACGGCCGCCGCGTCACGGTGATGAACTCCCCGTTGCGGTTCCGCTGCTGATAGGTGGCCGAGGGCACCAGAAACTGCATCTGCTCGCCCGGCTTCCAGATCGCCATGGCAAACTCATGGGAAAACAGCAGGGCGTAGTACCGCCCCTGCTGCGTCAGCATGCGGATGGCGTCGGCAGATCCCGGCCACTCCGCCTGAATATTGGCCTGAAACCAGCCCTGGAAATCGAAGCCGTTGCTTTGCGCCAGCTTCAGGCTCAGCACAAGGATTTCAATCCGTTTCATGGTCTTCCCGCGCACCGGCACTCCGCGCGCACAGCGATCATAGCAGTTGCCTGCCTGCCGCCACGCCGGATTTGGTTCTCCTTGGCGACGGAATTTCCCGCCCAGCCGCCGCTTCCGGAATCGCGCTGAGATTTTCCCGCGAAATCGTTAAGATGGAGGCAAGATGCCGAGCCTGCCCATGCGCCCCCGTTTCCAGCCTCTGACTGTCTGCATGCTTCTGCTGGCCTTCGCGTTGCCTGCCCCGGCTGCGCACGCCTACCAGGCCAAGGCTCCCCGGCCCATCCACACCAACGCCCTGCATCGCAACCCGGAGGTTGTCGCCGCCTTCCAGCACTTCTACAACCTCGACTATCCCATCTGCATCTCGATGCTGGAGCACGTGCAGGCCACCCATCCGGGCAATCCCGAGGCCACCGCCCTGCTGCTGGAGGCCGTTGTCTTTCAGGAGCTCTACCGCCAGGACCTGCTGGACACCACCTTTTACGCCACCGACGGCTTCCTCACCGGCAAGCATCCCACGCCGGAGAACCTCGCCGTGCGCAATCGCATCTTTGCGCTGGCAGACCAGGTCGAGCGCGAGTCCAACTTCCAGCTCGCGCGAAACTCCTCCAATGTGGATGCCCTCTATGCCCGCGGCTGGGCCCGCAGCCTGCGCTCCAGCTACATCGCCATGGTCGAGCGATCCTTCGGCACCGCCTTTCATCTGGCGCTCCAGGCCCACGGCGACGAGGCCCGTGTCCTCCAGCTAGACCCCAACTACGTCGATGCCGAGCTGGTCGTCGGCACCTACCAGTACGTGATCGGCGCGCTGCCCTTCGCCTTCAAGATCATCTTCGGCTTTGCCGGCATCACCGGCTCCAAGTCCCGCGGCATGCAGCTGCTGCAGGACGATGCCGCCCGCGGACCCATGACCCACGTCGAGGCTGCCACCGTCATCGCGCTCTTCCTGCGCCGCGAGGCGAAATACGCCCAGGCCATCACCGTCGTCCAGTCGCTTGAGTCGCAGTATCCCCACGACTTCCTCTTCGCGCTCGAGGAGGCAAATCTGCGCAAGGATGCCGGTCAGGGCATGGTCGCCGTCCAGGCCTATCGCAAGCTGATCGCCGACGCCAACACCAAAGGCTACTTCCCGCTGGCCCACGAGGAGCTTGCCTACTTCGGTCTGGGCGAGGCGCTCAAGGGCCAGCGCCACTACCAGGAGGCCGCCGAGGCCTACGAACACGGCGCATGGCTGCCGGCCACCGGTGCCGAGCTGCGCCGCCGCTCCCTCGTTGCCGCCGGCAAGGCGCGGGATCTGGCCGGCCAGCGCGCCCTGGCCGTCCGGGACTATCAGTCCGCCGTGGACATGGGGGCCGACACCACGCAGGGCCAGATTGCCCGCAAGCTGCTGCGCTCGCCCTATCACGAATAGCGCCCCGGCACGGGGGGAAACTTCCGATGCGCATGTGGAACTTCCACCCCGGCCGCTGCGTATCATCGATTGCGTTGGCATCCGGCGTTCCCTCGATGCCCAACGCGCAAAAGGGAGGATTCTGCCATGAACCAGTTCTGCAGTACCTGTGGGAAGCCCCTGCTGCCGGATGCCCGTTTCTGCCCGGCCTGTGGTTCGCCAGTGGTTCCGATGGTCGCAACCGCCAACCGTACGCTCTTCCGCCCGCTCTATGACCGCCGCATCGGCGGAGTCTGCGCTGCCATGAGCCGCGCCTGGGGCTGGGATGTCGGCCTGATGCGCATCCTCGCCGTCCTCAGCGCCATCTTCCTCTTTCCGCTTGCAGAGATCTTCTACATCGCCTGCTGGATCGGCATCCCGGAAGAGGTTGTGCCGCCGCCGATCTATTAAGGCCACGTAGGGTAGGGCCACGCCGCCGGGTTCGCCAAGTAGCCGGGGCCAATCTGGGGCCAACCCGGCAACCGGTCGCCCACCGCCGTCCTGCACGCTGCCGCAGGCCCGGCTCTCTGCTATCGTCAGAAGAAGCAAAAGGGTTTTCCCTTCCATTCGATCTCGTTACAATTTCGATACAG
>JAKBAG010000307.1 GCA_021809235.1 Acidobacteriota bacterium | reverse complement strand
GCGACTGCTGGAGACGGCGCGTCGGGCTGGGATCGCAGGTTTTGTGGCAGTGACCGCAGCAGCATTTGCCCTGGTCTGGTCGGCTTTTCACAATGACTTTACGCTGGAATACATTGTGGAGCACTCGAACATTGCTCTGCCGACCGCGTACAAGTTTTCTGCTCTGTGGAGTGGGCAGGAGGGTTCGCTGCTGCTGTGGTGCTGGCTGCTGGCAACCTATGGCTTTGTTCTGCGGCTCACTGACAGGCAGGACAAGCGGCTACATGCCTACGCGGGAACCATTCTGGCCGGAGTGCAGGTCTTCTTCCTGATTCTGGTGAACTTTGTGGCCATGCCCTTCTCGCTGGTACGCGGCGGCGTGGCACCGGCAGATGGCAACGGACTGAATCCGCTGCTGCAGTATCCGGAGATGGTGATCCATCCGCCGATGCTCTATCTGGGCTATGTGGGCTTCACGGTTCCCTTTGCCTTTGCGCTGGGCGCACTGATGATGCGCTATCCGGGCGAGAAGTGGATTCACATTACGCGACGCTGGACCATGTTCACCTGGATGTTTCTGACGATTGGCATCTTTCTGGGCATGCACTGGGCATACTCGGTGCTGGGCTGGGGCGGATACTGGGGATGGGACCCGGTGGAAAATGCCTCGCTCATGCCCTGGCTGACCGGCACGGCGTTTCTGCACTCGGTGATGATGCAGGAGAAGCGTGGCATGATGAAAAGCTGGAATGTGTGGCTGATCTTCTCCACATTCATGCTTTCCATCCTGGGTACACTGCTGACGCGCGGTGGACTGGTCAGCAGCGTCCACGCCTTTGCCCAATCCTCGATTGGAACCTGGTTTCTGGTCTTTCTCGGGATCATTCTTGCCGTATGCGTCTTCACCTATGTGCTGCAGAAGGATCACCTGAAGAGTGAGCATCAGATTGAATCGCTGGTGAGCCGGGAATCCAGCTTCCTGTTCAACAACCTGGTGCTGCTGGCTGCCTGCTTCACGATCCTTTGGGGCACATTGTACCCAGTCCTGTCCGAGTATGTGGACGGAACGAAGAAGACAGTATCCGGCGCCTACTATAGCCATGTGATGGTGCCGATCGGCGTGTTTCTGCTGCTTCTGACCGGAGTGGGACCACTGCTGGCCTGGCGCGCCGTCTCGCTGAAGAGCCTGCGGCGCAACTTCATCCTGCCGACGGCGGCCTTCTGGATCGCGCTGATCGGCTGCATGATTGGCGGAGTGAAGGTCTGGGGCGATGAAGGCGTCTTCTATGCTGCCGTCACCTGGTCGCTGAGCGCAGCGGTGGCAACAGCCATTGTCTCGGAGTTTGTGCGCGGCGCTGCGGTGCTGCACCGGCAGACCGGAAAGAATATGTTTGCCTCAACGGTGCTGCTGGTGCGACGCAACACCCGGCGCTACGGCGGCTACGTGGTGCATGTGGGCGTGGTGCTCATTTTTCTGGGCTTTGCCGGATATGCCTTCAACCGCAGTGCAGAGAAGGAGATGACTCCGGGCAGCTCGATCAGTGTGGGCCCCTACCGGCTGGTGAACATCGGCAACACGCAGGAGTCGAATGCGAACTACGATACGGAATATTCGCAGCTGGATGTGTATGAAAATGGGCGAAAGATTCTGAATCAGCCGCTGGCACCAGAGAAGCGCGTCTACCTGGTGAACGGACAACCGCAAACAATTGTAGCCATTCACTCCACACTGCTGTGGGATCTGTATGTGGTTTACGAGGGCAAGAATCCGAATACCGGAATGCCGATCCTGAAGGTGTTTCTGAATCCGCTGGTGAACTGGATCTGGATTGGCCTGATTGTGACGGTAATGGGAACGCTACTGTCCTTGATGCCTGCGATGCAAACGGCGCGGGTTGCGGCGCTGGCACCCGTTCCGGCAGGCGAGCCACTGCCCGGCAGCGCCACCGCAGGAGGCGACTAATGCAGAAGGCGACCAAACTCCGTACGGAGAGACTGACCCTGTGGACGCGCACACTGCTGGTCACCTTTGCCGTGGCCGTCTGCCTGTGTGCCACAGGGGCCACCGATCCGCAGGCCCGCTTCAATGATCTGGGACACCAGATGATGTGTACCTGTGGCTGCAACCAGGTGCTGCTGGAGTGCAACCACGTGGGATGCACCGTCTCCGGAACCATGCGCAATGAGCTGAGCCAGGGGATTGCCAGCGGCCAGAATGACAGTCTGATTCTGCAGAGCTTTGTGCAGGAGTATGGGGCCACCGTGCTGGCTGCGCCCACCACACACGGACTGGATCTGCTGGCCTGGATCATGCCCTTTGCCGTTGCCCTGGTGGCGCTGGCCGGGACGATTTATCTGGTGCGGCACTGGGCGCAGCAACAACCTGCACCGGTTCGCGCAGGCAGCCCGGAGCAGGCGCGGGCGCTGGAGGCAATGCGCGAGCGCATCCGGCAGGAAACCGGCACCAAGGAGGATTCATAGGATGACGCCGACAACTGGAATGCTAGCCGGTGCAGTTCTGTTTGTGGTGCTGTTCGTCTACATCCTGTGGCCGGAGAAGATGATTCTGGCGCAGCGGGAAAAGACGCGGCTGGATTTTCTGGAGGAGTGGAAGGAGCAGCTCTATGCGAACCTTCGCGACCTGCACTTTGAATTTCTGGCTGGCAAGTATCCCAAGGAAGACTATGAAGAGCAGCGCACGCTGCTGGAAAACGAAGCGGCAGCGGTGCTGGCCGAGATGGAAATGCTGGAACGACTGGAACAGGCGACCAGCTGAACCCGTGCAGCGCACCACGAACCGCGGCAATCTCTGAATTCTGAACCGTACGAGGATGACCCTTTGCACTTCTTGAGACAGGCAGCAGGATGGAAGAAGCTGGCAGCCATGTTGGCGCTGGCCGGATGCAGCAGCGCCGTGGCGCTGGCAGGCACGATCACCGGATCGGTGACCAACAAGACCAACAACAAGCCGGCCGTGGGAGACACGGTGACTTTGCTCAGCCTGTCGGCGGCGCTGCAGGAGCTGTCCCACACCAAGACCGATGCCCAGGGACACTTTACGCTGACCACGCCCGATGACTCACAGCCCTACCTGGTGCGCGTGCATCACGACT
>JAKBAG010000049.1 GCA_021809235.1 Acidobacteriota bacterium | reverse complement strand
AGTCCAGCTCCCAGCAGACAGTTGCCTCCATCCAGAAGGCACTTGCCAGTTTCCGTAGCGTTCGTCGACGACTCGATGTCCGGGATTGCGTTGCAGGTATCACACTGGTGGATGATTTTGCCCATCATCCGACGGCGATTCGCGAGACGCTGCGTGCCCTGCGCCAGATGTTCCCTGCTGTGGATGGCAATGTGGCACGGCTGTGGGCCATTCTGGAGCCACGTTCGAATACCTTGCGGCGCAATGTCTTTGCCGAGGAACTGGCTGCCAGTCTTGCACTGGCGGATCGCGTGCTGATGGCCGGTGTGTATCAGCAGGAACGGATTCCGGAAGACGAACGTCTGCATCCGGAGCAGGTCATCGCATCCATTACCAGCCGCGGAGTTCCGGCACAGCTTTGCCCTTCCACGCAGGAGATCATCGCTGCTGTGGTGAAGGAGGCAAAGCCGGGCGATGTTCTGGCCCTGCTCTCCAACGGGGGCTTCGACGGTATCTACCAATCCCTGCCAGCAGCCCTTCGCGCGGCACATCCGGAGAGCAAGCCGTGATTGCCTCGCTCCTTCTGCTTGCCACTCTGGTATTGCTCGGATTGCCGGCTGCACTGGTTCTGATTCCGATGGCAATGCTGACGCGTCGTGTGCTTCCGCTCTATCGCACCGGAATGTGGATTGCGCGCATTGGACTGCGGGTGGCCGGTATTCGCGTGGTGGGCAGGGGCCTGGAACATATCCCCTCGGACCGTGCCGTAATCTTCATGGCCAACCATGTCTCCAATCTGGATCCGCCAGTGCTGCTGCCGCTGCTTCCCGGCCGCACTTCCATCTTCCTCAAGCAATCGCTGATGCAGATTCCTCTGCTGGGTGCAGCCATGCGTTTGGGTGAGTTCATCCCCGTCTCCCGCGACGGCAGTCCGCTGACGGCACAGCAGAATGTCCGGCTGGCCTCCAGTCTGCTCAGGCGGGGAATCCATCTCACCATCTTTGTGGAAGGTACGCGCTCCCGGGACGGTCGATTGCTGCCTTTCAAAAAAGGTCCGTTCTTTCTGGCGCAGGAGTCCGGTGCGCTTTGCATCCCGGTCACCATCCATGGCACGGCCGCCATGATGCGGAAAGGCAGTCTGCGCATCTACCCAGCCACGGCGGAAGTCACTTTCCATCCGGCACAGGATCCCGCCGCATTTGCCACCCGTGACGAGATGATGGACGCAGTTCGCCGTGCCATCACCAGTGCTCTTCCGCAGGAGCTGCGATAAGGGCAGAGCTCGGGGGAAGTCACACGATCACTTGACGATTGCGTTGTAGCCATCTTGCAGCAGCTTCTGTCGCATGTGCAGGGCATCGGAGCGGGTAGAGAAGGGACCCACCTGTACGTGCATCAGCTTGTCGGTGGCGGCATGCGTCAGTGTGACACTGTAGCCCCGCTTGCGCAGTGCATCCAGCAGCACCTGGGCATCCACGGGATCGCTGACAGCAGCCACCTGAACCATGAAATGACTTGCGACATTTTCGGGGGGAAGCGCTGCCCGTGGAGCCGAGGCAGTCTGCTGCATCGGGGCGTTCGGAAGCTGCTGCAGGGCCGGTTTTACGCTGCGACCGGCAGCGCCACCAGCTATCTGCTCAGCTTGCTGCAAGGCCTGCTGGCCGGAGGCAACTGTCTGCTGGGAGCTGGACTGGGATGCCGATGCCTGGCTGTCCGGTGTGGCGGCTGTCAGATCCTCGGAGATCGGAGCCGCATTGGTTGCTGGTACCGGAGCTGCGATGGGCGATGGCTTACTGTCTGCATGCACTGGAGCTGGAAGAACGGAGTCTGGTTGCGTCGTGCCATTCCGAGGGACTGCAGGAATGGATGCGCTGCGCTGTCCCAGCGAAAAGCCAACGCCAAAGCACAGTCCGCAAAGCAGGACGAGGACAAAGAAAAGCAGCAGCAAGGTGCCGGTTCCAAGGGTCAATTCCCGGTCCGGCCGCTCTATGCCGCCTGCCTCCTCTTCATCGTCATCAAACACCGCACTGCGCAAAGTCCTGCTCCTGCGCGGCTGCTGCTTCCGCACCGCTACTCCTCAGTCTACGATGCAATCTCCCCGCCGGTGGGCTTTGGTGCCTGTTCGGCGGCAGGGCGAGTTCCTTTCATTGCAACATCCCGCAGCATGGACAGAACATCCATCGGCAGGGGAAAGACGATGGTGGTGTTTTTCTCTACGCCGATCTCAGCCAGCGTCTGTAGATAGCGCAGCTGCATCGTCAGCGGTTCGGTGGCCAACTGGCTGGCAGCCTCCACCAGCTTCTGTGCCGCCACAAACTCTCCTTCGGCATGGATGATCTTGGAGCGCTTTTCGCGCTCGGCCTCGGCCTGTCGTGCCATAGCACGAAGCATCTGCTCGGGCAGGTCCACCTGCTTCACTTCCACGCTGAGCACCTTGACTCCAAAAGGCTCGGTGCGTCGGTCCATGATTTCCTGAATGCGAAGGTTCAGCTTGTCGCGATGGCTCAGCAGTTCATCCAGCTCCACCTCACCCAGCACCGATCGCAGGGTCGTCTGGGCAAATTGTGAGGTCTGGTAGGCGTAGTTGGCTACCTTGACGACGGCGGAAATCGGCTCAATGACCCGAAGCGTGACCACGGCATTCACTTTGATCGTGACATTGTCCCGGGTGATGACGTCCTGTGGCGGCACTTCCATCACTTCCTGACGCAGCGAAACACGCACCATCTGGTCCAAAGGACGAAATACCAGGAACAGTCCCGGACCTTTCGGTTCGGACAACGCGCGGCCCAGTCGGAAGATCACGGCGCGTTCGTACTCCCGCAGGATCTTGATGGAGTTAAACAGATAAAACGCCACGATGACGACCACCACCAGTGCAGGGATGCCCATTGCCATTTGTTCCTCTTTCTCATCCCTCGGAAGGCCGGGGATGCAGCAACTCGGATTCTACTCCAGTTGCGGGTCAAATCCTTTCCCTATGTGCGTTCCACGCGCAGTCTGTCGTCGCTTGTTCCGATCACGCGCACCGGAGTCTCCGCTGCAATCGCGTCCTCGGCAACCGCCTCCCAGATTTCGCCGTCCACCATGACGCGACCGGAGGGGAACTCTGGATCAGCAGCGGGAGTGATTGCCTCCATCGCAACTCCTGTGGCGCCGATCAAGGCCGCAACGCCGGTCAGTACCTTGCGTCGTTTGGCCCGCATGGCCAGCCGCAAAAGAAACACAGTTACCCCGCCCAGAGCTACGCTGATGCCGATAGCCACGCCGGGCTGCACGCGCAGCTCAGGCACGGGTGCGTCCACCAGTGTGAGCAGTCCGCCTGCCAGGCAGGCGATGCCAGCCAGCGCCAGCAGTCCGTGACTCATCGTCTTGATTTCCAGCGCCAGCAGTACGATTGCTGCAATCAGAAGAGCCAATGCCGTATGTCGCACGGGCAGCAGGTTCAGCGCAAACAGCGCCAGAAATACCATCACGGTGCCGGTTGCCCCGGGCACAATCGTGCCGGGCAGGTGAAACTCCACATAGATCAGCAGGACTCCGGCAGCGAGCAGAAGCAGCGCGAGGTTGGGATTCTCCAGTGTGCCCAGTACGCGCTCGCGCAGGGTTGGCACCAGAGTGACCACGACGGCATGGCTCAGGGAAAGCCGCTCCGTGCTCCCATCCATGCGCGTCAGGGTTCGCCCATCCAGTTGCTGCAGCAGGGTAGCTTCGTTGGCGGCTACCAGGTCGATCAGGTGCGCGTTCAGTGCCTCCTGCGCGCTGTAGGCCTTGGATTCCCGCACGGCCTGCTCTGCGGCCGTCACATTTCTCCCGCGTTGGCTCACGTAGGAGCGCAAAAAGGCAGCGGCATCGTTTTCCATCTTCTGCCGCATGGTTGCGTCCGGCTCGCCGCCTTCCAGCACAGGATGCGAGGCCCCGGCATTGGTCCCCGGTGCCATCGCGGCAATATCGGCTGCCTCCAGCAGAAAGAAGCCAGCCGATCCGCCACGCGCGCCCTCCGGTGCAATATAGACCACGATCGGAACGCGTGAGCGCAGTATGGCGCCGACCATCTCCCGCGTGGAATCCAGCAACCCGCCGGGCGTGTTCAGCTCCACCAGCAGCAGGGATGCTCCATCGGCATTGGCGCGTGCAATCGAGCGCTCCAGCCGCGCCGCGCTGACGGGTTGAATCGTATCGTCCAGCGTCATACGCTCAATCAACGGGCGCCCCGATGCCTTAGCCTGCGTTCCCATGGATGGAAGCAGTGCCGCAAAAAGAAAAAGCGCCGCAAGCATCTGCGGCACTGCTCTGCTGGCTCGTCCTGCTCGGAAACTGGATGTGTTCATGAGAATATCCTCACTGCGGATTCTCTCGCTCGGCAGCATTTTTTCGACTTTCAATCACTTTGCGCAGATCGCGGGCATCGCGGTTTCTGCCGTCCATGTGTAGCGCGGCTTCCACGTCGGCCATGGCTGCGTCCAGATGATTCGCTGCCAGGTCCAACCTTGCCAGCACCAATTCAGCATGGATATCCCCGCCGTTGGCACGAGATGCTTCCGCCTGCCTTCGCGCGCCAGCCACGTCGCCGGCCCGCTCCATCACTTCTGCCATCCCGCCATGAGCCTGCGCACACGAGGCATCCGCCTCCAGAGCCTTGCGGTACTCGCTTTCGGCCTCTAGAAGCAATCCCGCATCAAGTTTTCTTCGGGCATCGGCGCTCAGTTTCACGGCCTGCTGCGCCGGCGGCAGAGTGGCAATGCGCGTAGCCTCCATCGAATCCAGCATTACCGCTGCCTGCCGGAATGCAGCACCGTCATAGTGCCGCTTGATCCGTTCCAGCGCCTCTGTGGCATCGCTCGCATTCGCGTTTGCCGCATCAGACTGAGTCGCAGTGCGAGTCGGATTTCCCGAAGGTGTTTGCGTGCTGTCTTCCGCGGCGGGTTCCGGGGCAGAGAGCGGATTATTCCAGGTTGCCAGCAGATTCCGTGCCTCGGCGTCGGAACTCTTCAGCTTGATAGCCTGCTCCAGCTCGTGCTGCGCGGCTACGGCTTCGCCTTTCTGGTGCAGGCTCAGTGCCAGGTTGAAATGGTAATCCTCATCCTTGGGATCACTCCCGGCAGCCTGTCGGTACAACGCCGTACCATCGGCACCGCGTCGGCTCATAGCCACGCCTTCGTTGTTCACAATCTCCGGCAGAGGCAGGACGCGCGCCATGGCGGCAAAGGCTTCCTGAGCCTGTTCGTATCCGCCGGAATAGAGCAGGGCCAGACCGCGATAAAAATCGGCTTCCAATGCGGAGGGATGCCCGGCATGGATATGGCCAAAGGAAGTGGCGGAGCTTTCATACTCCTGCTGCTCAAACTCTTCCCGCCCCAGTGCCATCCAGGCTTCGGTCAGCTCTGGACTCAGCGCCACGGCGCGTTTCAAGTGCCGCTCGCGCTCGGCCGGATCTCGTTCCGTGACTCCGCGGATATATTGCTCAAAGGCATCCAGCCGCACACCCTGGCTGGCGGCTACAAACGTCTCCCGGCTCACATCCAGATCGGGATTCAAGATATGTGCCACCTGCCAGGCAAGTCCGTTCAGCAGTGGCAGCAGTTGCGAAATCTCTCCATCCTCTTCAAGAGTCGGACTCATGTGCAGTCGCGTGCCATCGATGACCCGTGCTGTCAGATGCAGCCGTGTACCATCAGCCTCAAAGCTGCCAATCACTACATATCCGGCATCCAGCGTCTCGGCCACGCGCATGGCCGTGGCCCGGCTGGGCTGAAAGTTTTCCGGCAGTCCCAGGTGGTCCAGTGCATACTGCCGATCCTCCCGACTCAGTGCCATGTAGCCGACGGAAGTCAGGCGTCGGTTCAGAATCTCTGCCGCGGCCTCCCGAATCCAGTCCAGATTTACCATCTCACTGGCTTGGCTCACGGTCGGGCCGCCGGATGGGTGTGCGGTTGCTGCTTCCGGGGTGGTCGGGGTATGTTTGCCTGGTTGCAACGCTTCCGGCATGGTTTGCGTTGCATCTGTCAGATTGTCAAAAGGAAACACCAGCACGATGGGGCGCATAGCAGGCATCGTTGCCGCGCTGGCAGTTGCTGCCGTTGCGCTGCCAGTCTGGGCCCATGCCGCCGTGCCTGCAGTGATTGCGGCCAGCAGCAGCAGACCGATTGCTCTGTAGATACGCATCTCTCGCTTCTCGTCTCCCTGATTATAGGCCGCTGCCCGCAGCCGCGCTCCCGTGCTGTCCTGCTGTGGCTGGCCTGCGAAGTACCGCATCGAAGGATCGCGGAAAGCGAAGGATGGCCGCCCACTCCAGGCCATCCTTTCGCTGCCACACTACGGTGCCATGCAGCCTGGCGGCAACCTGCTGCGGTGTCAGATCATGATGCAGGCCAAAGTAGCGTTCTTCCATGGCACCGGAGTCCAGTGCGCTCTCCAGACCAAAGGGAAGCGCATGGGGGTCCAGTTTGGTGGAAAAGACCAACGCCGCCGAGTAGCCACCGGGATCTTCCGCTGCGCGCTCGATCTGGGGCAGGGAAAAGTCTTCCATGCGATCCACGGCCATGGGCGCCTTCACATACCCGAGTTCGGGCCGGGTCAGCTCATCGGTTGCCGGCCACGCAGTCAGTAGCACGGCCCCGGAATCATGTGCCTCCAGCTCCTGTACGGCGGCCTGCTGCACGCGAATCATGCGGGCGTAGCTCAGGTTATCCTCCGGCGCAAATCCATACGGTGGATCGAGCAGGATGCCGGCAACAAAGGCCAATGCAGAGAAGGCTGCCATCGCCTGCCACCATCGCGTTCGCCGATGAAAGGTGGAAACCGCTACCAGTAGTACCAGCGGATACATGGGCAGTAGGTAGCGGGTAAGCAGTGCGCCACCGAGCAGGGAAAATGCCACAGCGTTGGCTGCCAGAATTGCATACATCCTGCCTTGTGCCCCTAGAGGAATCCGTGCACGAAGTTTTCCGCGAGCATCGGCTACTGGCTTCAGCATCATGGCTGCAGCCGTCAGCAGTACCGGCACAAACATGTTCATATGCGCAGTTAAATGAAGGATGCGATGCCCCAGCGCAGCAAGAAAGCGCAGGGGCGACAGCGTGGTGGTGGCGTTGTAGCGGACAAACTCCGGGTTGCCGAAGATGTATCCGGTCCTGGCTGCGTGATAGGCATACCATGCTGCCAGTGGGAGCACACATGCGGCATAGCTGGCTGCGCGCAGCCAGCTACGGTTTCGTGCTGACCGATCGCCTGTGCGCAGCGCCAGGATGCACTCCAGCGCCAACAGTGCCAACGGCGTCGCCAAAGCCGTCTCCTTGGCCAGCACGGCCACGCTGAACCAGATGCCGGCCATCCATGGTCGCGGCTCCTCCTCCACCAGCGCGTAGGTCAAGGCCCAGAGTGTTGCTGCTGCTGCCATCAGGTCCGCATGGGCCAGCGTGCTTTGTACAAACCAGATCGGATACAAGCCCGTAAGCACCACCGTCCAGAAGGCCACAGCCGCACTGCCATTCAGCCGCATTGCCAGTCGCCATACGGCCAGCAGGGCAAAGGCAGCAACCAGCAGCATGGCCTCACGCGTCACCACAGGAGCATAGCCGCCCAGTTTCCACCAGAGTGCCAGATACAGCGAAGGCAGCGGTGGATGGGCGTTGGATACAGTCGTGAGCGGAATCAGGCTACCGGTTCGGAAGAAATCCCACGCAGCCGGAATGTAGTATCCGGCTTCATCCCAGAAGTAGGGCAGATGCAGCAGATTCCAGTGCGTCAGATAGAGCGCGGCAAACAGCAGGGGAAAGATGCGCCACAGTGGCATGGCACCGGGCTGGCGCGACCACAGCATGTGTTGCCAACCGCGGTGCGTATGGCCACTTTGCCGACGCCTCGGACCCTGACCCATGGATGCCCTAATTCACAGCACTATGGGGAAACTCTCCCACGCGCGGTTCCAGATTCAATTCGCCAAACGCCTGCTCATACTGAGCCAGATTCTGGCCTAACACATTCCACAGCGCCTTGGCCTGCTGCGGACTGAGATAGATGCCCTGCTGGTTCTGGATGCTCACCTGCTCAGGATTTTCCGAGCTTGCCTGTCCGAAGACCAGGTGAAAATCCCACACGCTTACGCGGATCTGAACGCTGTTGGCATAGATGTCTCGATAGTTGGCGTCATTAATGATCTGCACGCGAGGCGTGGGGCCGGTGCCATTCATGGTCATTCTCCATTCGTTCTGGGTACATCCTGCAACGAGGACCTGGGTTGCGGGATGGAAACTTTGCATCGATACTTCAGATCTCAGATTCTAAGTTCGAATTCAGATCCGGGACATTCCATCGCCGACATAGTGCTGCCCGCCATGGCCGGAACTGCCGGGAAGACCATGGGTGCTGGTGCGGAAGGGGGGACTTGAACCCCCACGCCTTTTGGGCGCCAGATCCTAAGTCTGGTGCGTCTGCCAATTTCGCCACTTCCGCCCACCGGGACGTCCATAGTCAGTGTATACCGCACTGCCAGGCCAAGTCGGATGCGTAATCCGGGCCGAAAAGCCAAAGGGCGCTTCGCGGTATCGAAGCGCCCTTTGGCCCTGAGTTCTGCTGCTGCCGACTACGGGAGATAGTAGCGGAAGGAGGTGAACACGGTGTTGTCTGTTCCCTGCGCGCCGCCGGACGGATTCGTCAAGCCACCCATGCCGGACCAGAGGTTCCGCGTGAAGTAGCTGTACTGAATCCCCTGGCGCAGGGCGCCCATCGGTCCCTTGTAGAAGTAGTACCAGTAACCAGCGGTGAACTCGTTGATGTTCTTCGTGTTTCCACCGCAGTTAGCCGGTCCTGCCGGGCTGAACGGTCCACCCGCAACAGGCTCCGTGTTGCAGCCGGACATGTTCGTCAGCGGCGAGCCGTAGCCCTCGCTGCCAAAGTAACGACGTCCCACATAGTCGCCACCGTAGTTCAGGTAGATATAGGTGCGGCTGTTGGGGAAGATTTCCAGGGTGCTGAGGGCGGACAGCGTGCGCAGCGGTGCAATCTGACCATCCGGGCGCAGCGTAATGTCGGCAATCGTCGACGATCCGTAGCGTCCCATGCCCTGGCCCCACAGGCCCTTCAGGCCGATGGAGATTTTCTTGTCGGCCAGAGGAGCGCGGAATCCGCCACCGATGCCAGCCGAATAGGTGGAGTCGTTATAGGCCCCCGTTGACGACTTGGACGCAGCGTTCGGATAGACGCGGTCGCGGAAGAAGCGGTTGATCGCAAAAAGCTCCCAGTGGCCCCAACCCGGCTCCAGCGCAGCCTTGATCACAAAATCAGGAGCTACGTTGAACGAGTAGTTTGCCGTCGGGTTGTACAAGCCGCCCGGCGTACCCGCCGAACCCACCAGGAGATTGGTCGGCAGCCCGTTGCCCGCCAGCAGAATCTGCGGATTCTCTGCCGAGGCGCCCAGGAAGAACTTCCGTCCGAAATCCTTCGTCACGCGGAAGCCGTACTGTCGCGTCCATACAAAGCCCGCTTCGTACTGAGGATCGATGGTTCCCGGCAGAATCTCGGAACCGTTCGTCAATCCCTGTGTCGTTTCCGCGGCCAGAGACCACATCTGACCACCCGTAAACTTCCAGCCGTTGTTCAGCGCCGCGCGTACCCACAACTGCCGCTGACGCAGCACATAGCTGTTGCTCTGGTTGTTGTTGCTGGTGATGCCCGCGCCCAGCCAATCCATCTCATAGTAGCCGGTCATCGTCATCGAAGGGATCTTGCCCGTTGCCTTCAAAGCCAGTCGCGACTGACGGCCCGTACCGTTAAACTCGCTCATCTGGGCTGCATCGGAGTTGGCCAGCGGAACGGCACCGAATGCCGTATTCAGGCCGCCGCCGGTTGCTGCGCTCCGATAATCCGTTTCGGCAGCGATGAAGGAGCCTGTCGGGGAGAGCGTGATTCCCTTGAAGTGAATGGCATCCGGATGCTCAATCATCTGCTGCATCGACTTCTTTGCAGTATCCAGCTTGGTTGCCACTTCCTGCTGGCTTGCCTTCAGGTTGGCCACCGTCTGGTTCAGCGTGTTCACCGTAGAGGCGTTCTCGCTGGCAGCCTGCTGCTGATCGTTGGCTGCGGCTTCTGCCTTGGCTGCGGCCTGCTGCGCGGCTGCGGCTGCAGACTGCGCCTGCTGCAGTTGTGCATCGCGATCTGCAAGCTGACCCTTCAGTGCGTTGATCTCACCCTCCAGCTCCTGCTTCAACTGCTGGAGCTGATCGGCGCTCACCGCTTCCGATTTCTTCTTCATAGGTGCATGATGCACGGGCTTCTTCGCCTGTGCCCACATGCGATTTGCCGGCACCAGCATCACGCCAGCGGCCAGCATCGCTACGATCGCTGCTTGATTACGCTTCTTCATTGAGCCTCTCTTTACAGTTCACACTTGGTTCGGTCATGCCAGCAAACAGTACTCTGCTCCATGACCCTTTGGGGGAATCCTTAGCAAGGTTTACAAACCTGTGTGAATATTCGGCTAACAAAGAGGCGTAATTCTGTCGATTGGTTCATGAATTTACAGAACTGCAATCTGCGTAACATTCCTGTAATGCTTTTCACGCTCCCGTAATAAAAACTGGCCGAAATTCCGACAGGAACCTCTGTCAGAATTTCGACCATGTGTGTGTGGAATTCCTGCGTCTCGACCGTCGAGCTTGAGCGACTATTGGCCCAGGCTGATCAGATTTGCCAGCAGGCGAAAAGCTCCCGGGACCAGCTCAGGAAACTGCCGGTAAAGCGCATAGGAGACGGAGACAAAGTGGCCCTTGCCCACCTGCGCCACCAGTAAGCCTCCCTGTTGCGGATCCTGCCCGTGATCGGCTGTCTCGGTCAGCGCCATATAGGACGGATCCCAGCTGCTTAGGAAGGAGTGGCCGCGCTCCTCAACCCATCCGGCAAAATCAGCGGCGGTAATCAGGTTGGGAGTCGTCAGCAGCGGATTCTCCGGATGCAGCAGCCGAACCGGTGCTGTTTCCTCTACTACCTTTTCCGGCGACCGGCCCATCTCCAGAGCATAGGGAGCAGGGAAGTTGCTGCTCTGGTACTGCACAATCACCGTTCCACCCGCGCGCTCGAAGGCTTCCAGCCGTGCCTCATTGGCCGCCAGTTCCGGCCTCACCGAGTAGGCGCGAATCCCGATCAGAATCACGTTCCAGGCGCTGAAGTCTCCCTGCGCAATCTCCTGCGCAGTCAGCAGATGCGGCTCAATGCCCAGACTGCGCAGCGCATCGGGGACCGTATCGCCAGTGCCCATCACATAGGCTACGCGCAGCCCTTTGGCAACCTTCACGTTCACCTGCCGTGTCTCGATGGCTGCCTTGCGATACAGGTTGTAGGGCCGCATGCCGGGGTAGCCTACGCTGCGCCATCCACTCGTAAACTGCTTGCCATCCCAGGTGGCAATGGCGCCCAGGCTTACTTTGCCCGCAGCCGGAGTGTGCAGCGGTGGGCTAACGCGAAAAACCACAGCTGCGGTATCGCCGCGTTGCGCACAGTGGAAGTCGGCGGATGTTGGTGTGGACGTCCAGCCCTCCGGCAGTTGCAGTCGTACGGTGCCAATGGCAGCCATCTCCGTGTGCACCCTCACGCTCACCACCAGCGGGCTTCCATCCGGCGGCAGAATGGCAGCCTGCGGCTCCACCTCTACGCCTATGGGCGGCGTAATCACCAATGGTTCAAAGATGCCGCCACGCCGAGGCTCGCGATGCATGGTTTGCACCACTTCCCCAATGCGGACCGGAATTCCATCGTAGGTAAACTCCGCCCATGCTTCCAGAGGATAGGGCGCAAACGGCTCATCGCGCAGCTTCGCATCCCGCACGTCGTAATAGGGCTGAGCCACCGTGGGACGTGTGAAGTAGGGAGTCGTAGGTGGCTCATCGGCAGGAACCGTCGCCGCAAGAGTCGCATCCGCTGCGGGATTCTGTACCGCGCCGACTGTCCACTTGCGACTGTCGGTAGCATGCAACCACACGCGGCGCAGCGTTACTCCGGCGCTGGCAAAATGGGTGTGCACCCGCACCAGCAGCTTTTCTCCGGGTATGGCGCTGGCCGGGGTCTCGTCTATGCCACCCCCAAACGGACCGTGATCGGTTCGCGTGCTCTTCACGGTGAAGGCCTGCAGATCAATGCCGAGGGACTGTGCGAGCGAGGTCTCCAGTTGCACTTCCTTGCGGCCAAGCTCGTCAGACAGAAAAGTCCTGCCCGGATCACTCAGAGTGCTGTCCTGGATCCGCGTACGGAGGCTGCGGACCGTAATCAGTGCCTGCCGTAGTGCGGGAGCAATACCATCCGGGGACTCGGGACGAAACTGCGTCTGTGCCTGATGCACGTTCGCTGTCAGCGTGGTCAGGCTGGACGTCAGCCATGCTGGAGCCGCCTGTCCGTCGCGCGTCACCAGCCAGGCAAGTCCGGGCAGATCCACCGGAATTCCGGCAAAGATTCCATCCTTCGGAGTCTCGCCGGCTGGCAAGCGTGAGGCCCACAGATGATAGGCGCTACCGCCTTCCCCGCTCAATGTCGGATCGCCGCCGCCATACTGGGAGCGCTGCTCGCCCCAGCCGGTCCGCGCAATCTGCTGATAGCTGAGTCCGTCGACGGGATTCCACTCGTAGGTCGGAATCTCGACATCCGGCTTCGGAGCTGTGGCAGACCAGGTTCGCGTGACGTAGTTGTAGAACCGTGCCGGAGCCCACTTGCCGGTTGCATAATCAAACATCCCCTTCGCAGTCACCGGGGCAAAGGGTACGCGACCATACACTTTGAGTGGCGACCAGGGGAGAAGACCATTTTGCAACTGCTCGGGAAACACCTTCGGATTCCCGGCAGCCAGATATGCCTCCTGCTCGATCTCTCCGGAGACCTGGTGTTGTCCGTGTCCATCCGTGATGCCTCCCACGAAGGTGGCCATCAGCACCAGCGGTCGCTCTTTGCGAATGGCCAGCACTGCGTCGTAGAGCACGCGATCGTGGCCCCATTGCGAAAAAGCCTCTTCCTGCGTCTTGGAGAAACCGAAATCCGCCTCTGTGCCGAAATACTGCCTGGCTCCATAGTAGGCATCGGCGCGCAGCAGTTCATTGGTGCGCAGCAGGCCCAGGGCATCATCAGCATCCGGAGACATCGCATTCTGCCCACCTTCGCCGCGCGTCAGCGTCAACAGGCTTGCGCGTGCTCCCCGGCCACGGCTTTCAAAGGTCAGCATGCCACCGTCTTCATCATCGGGATGGACCACAATTTCCATCACGCTGGCCCACGTTCCCAGCCGCTTTAGACACAGTGCCAGACCAGCCGTGCCGCGATCCACAGCAAGCGGCTCAGCCTGTTCCCGCGCTGCCGGAAACGGAATCGCTGCCTCCGTACTGTCCGTCGCACCGGCGGTTGCCGTACCCATGGATTGTCCGAATGCCAGTGTGTGCATGGCCAGCATTGCTGTCAGCGCCATGCATGCTGTTGTCTGAGTCTTCCGGGTCATCTTTCTCATCGTATCGCCAGTGTACAATCGTGCAGTCCTCTGCAGCATGCATGCGCCACGGCCACCACAATTCGCCGAATCCCACTCGTTCGCATCGGGCGCACCCTGCTCTGAGCCGACGGCTGGGCCTGCCTACTGCCGTTGTGCTCAACATGATGGAGATGATTGGCGTGGGGCCATTCGTCACCCTGCCCATCATTCTGGCCACGGCAGGCGCCCGCTTTTCCGCCTGGGCATGGCTCCTGGGAGCACTGATTGCACTCTGCGATGGCCTTGTCTGGGCTGAATTGGGCGCAACCTTCCCGGATGCCGGAGGTTCCTACGCCTTTTTGCGACAGCTCTATCATCCGCGCCGCGCGGGCCGCTGGGTCTCGTTTCTCTACGTCTGGCAACTCAGCTTTTCCGCACCGCTTTCCATCGCCTCCGGCTGCCTTGGCGTGGCCACATTCACGGTCTGGCTTTGGCCCTCCTTGGCCGCGCCCATTCCAGGGCTGCCCTTTCTCCACACCACAAGCCTCATTGCTGCGGCTGCTTGCCTGCTGGTCACTGTCCTGCTCTACCGGAACCTGACGGCTGTGGCGCGCATGGCATGGATTCTCTTTTTCGGAGTCATCATCACCATTGTTGGAGTCGTGGCTTCAGGCGCTACGGTGGCCGCTCGTCTGCATCCGGCTCCTTCTCTGGCGGCGCTGGTGGGGCTACCCACGCTGGCGCTGGTTCCCGCTCTGGCCCAGGCTACGCTCATTGCCTGCTATGACTACTGGGGCTACTACAACATCTGTTTTCTTGGCTCCGAGGTGCGACATCCGCAGCGAACCATTCCGCGCGCCATTCTGCTCTCACTGGCCATTGTTGCCGCACTTTATCTGGCAATGAATTTTGCCGTACTTCCGGCTCTTCACTCCGGCGCACTGCTCTCGCAACACTCAGCAGACCGTATTGCCCTGGTGGCCGATCTGGCACGCATTGCCTTTGGCTCCACGGCGGCGCGCATTCTGGCAGCGCTCATCCTCTGGAGCGCCTTTGCCAGTGTTTTCTCGCTGTTACTCGGCTACTCCCGTGTGCCCTGGGCGGCGGCGCGCGATGGCAATTTTTTCCGCTTTCTAGATGCATTGCATCCGCGTCACGGGTTTCCTCATCGCTCGTTGATTGCGCTGGGGCTGACCGCAATGCTGTTCTGCTTTTTTTCTCTGGGGCAGGTGATTGCGCTGTTGGTCGTCATTCGTATCCTGCTGCAGTTTCTTCTGCAACACTTTGGACTGCTGCATCTGCGGAGCAGCCGTCCGGAACTGCCCCGGCCATTCCGTATGCCGCTCTATCCGCTGCCGGTCTTCGCGGCCATTGCCGGCTTTCTGTTCATCCTTGCCTTCCGGCCGCATCCGCTCACAGAGCTGCTGGCTGCGGCTGCCATTGCCGCATCCGGCACCGGGATCTATCTGCTGCGTGCGCACCAGCTTCGCCAGTGGCCTTTTTCGCGGCGATAATCTTGCAGGATTCTCCATCAACCCCTCTGCGCATGCGGTATGGCCAGACTGCTGCGTGATGGAAGCGGAAGATGCTACTGAGCAGCAGCAGCCTGGCTGGTAGCTACTTTCGCCACCGGCACAGCTGCCCCCGTACCTTCTGTCAGCGTCAGGATGCGATCTACACCGGGGACGGCAAAGTCTTCCACCGATCCATCCGGCCAGTACACTTCGAGCTTGTCGACCGTCGTTGCCTGGCCCAGCCCAAAGTGAGGGCGCTGATCATTGGACGACAGGTAGCTGCCGCCACTCAGCACGTCCTCGCGCTGGCGCATTCCATTCGCCGTCAAGTAGACGACCGCCCCAACAGCATCGCGGGGGGCCTTGCCTACCAGTTGCATCTCCAGCCAGTGATGGTGGTCAGAACT
>JAKBAG010000048.1 GCA_021809235.1 Acidobacteriota bacterium | reverse complement strand
TCGGGCTGCTCAGAAACTCGGCGATGGCATCCACGACAGTCTGTTGCTCTTCGGTTGTAATCTCTGGGAATATCGGCAGTGCCAGCACTTCCCGAGCAGCCCGCTCCGACTCCGGGAAGCACCCTTCGCCGTATCCCAAAGTAGCCAGAGCTTTCTGCAGATGGAGCGGAATCGGATAGTACACCTCCGAGCCGATCTCTCGCGTTGCCAGAAAGCTGCGTAGCCCATCTCTACGTACAGTGCGAATCACGTACTGGTGCCATACATGAAAGCTGCCTGCCGACTCCTGCGGCAGCACCACGCCATGGCTGGGATAGGGGCCGGACTCAGCCAGTCCTGCGTTCTGGAAGAGCTGATGGTAGCGCATGGCTGCGCTGCGTCGGGCATCGTTCCACTGTTCGATGTAGCGCAGCTTGACCTGCAGAATGGCCCCCTGGAATCCGTCCATGCGCGCGTTCCAGCCTACCTCGTCGTGGTGGTAGCGGATGCGCATGCCATGCTGCCGCAGGGCGCGGGCACGCTCGGCCAGCGCTTCCTGTTGCGTGGTCACCAGCCCGGCATCCCCGGCAGCACTCAGATTTTTCGTGGGATAGAAGCTGAAGGCGGCCGCATCGCCAAGCCCGCCTGCGTGGATGCCGTGGTGCCGCGCTCCCCAGGCCTGTGCTGCATCTTCAATCAGCAGCAGATTGTACTGCCGGGCAAGCTTGGCAAACCCATCCCATGCGACGCACTGTCCATACAGATGCACAGGCAGAAGCGCGCGAACCGATGCCGCGTGCGAAGAGTGTTGAAGAACCTGCTCCACTGCGCTTGGAGAGAGGTGAAAGCTTGCCGGATCAATATCC
The DNA here is from genome assembly GCA_021809235.1 of Acidobacteriota bacterium. GTDB lineage: Bacteria > Acidobacteriota > Terriglobia > Terriglobales > Acidobacteriaceae > Acidicapsa. The sequence continues at coordinate 14,506 of JAKBAG010000048.1, read as the reverse complement.
GCAAGCAAGGGGCGGGCACCGGCGCGCAGAATGGAGCTGACCGAGGCAAAGAAGCTGAAGGGCGTGGTGATGACGGCATCGCCAGCTCCGATGCCGCAGGCCGCCAGGGCCAGCCAGAGCGCATCGGTTCCCGAGGAGCATCCGATCGCTGCATGCACGCCGAGCTGGCTGGCGGCCGCGGCTTCAAACTGGGCGACCGGCTCTCCCAGGATGAACTGTCTGCGATCGATGACGCGGCCCAGAGCCTCCATCAATTCCTGACGCAGCGGTGCGTATTGCCGCTCCAGATCGATCATGGGAACGGCTGGGCTTCGGAGAGTGGAGTGCTTGGAATCGGTCATCAGTGGCTGGCTCGCGGGCAGAAATTCGGTGCATGCTGCTTATCTGATTCCATGGTTCTATCGGCAGCAGCGACCGAGGATCGTGGGGAAGACCGTGGCCCGAATTCCCCATAAATTCATCTTAGAACAGTCCTGACAGACTGCCGAGTCAACTGACAATTGTATGCGACTGGATAAAAGTTCGATTGAATTGATTGCCGGTTTGAGCCATGTGCCTTGTTTGCCACAGGGGGTACCGCCTATAGTGTTTGTGTTACCGCATGCAGCGGGATTCGCGCACGCAATCTGCATCGCTACCTCGCTGTACTGAGTTTTCTGGCGGCGATTTTCCGGAATCAGGTCAACCCACGGTGTAACCATGCAGTCTAATTTGAGGACAGGAGATCGGCACATGGAAAACAAGCCGGCACAGAACATTCAGGATACGTTCCTGAATACCGTTCGCAAGGATAAAACCCCCATCACGATTTATCTTGTCAGCGGCGTCAAGCTCACAGGCCGCATCCGGTCTTTTGACAAGTACTCGGTCCTGCTGGAGAACAACAATCAGGAGCAGTTGATCTTCAAGCACGCCATATCCACCGTAGTGAGCAACCGGACGGTCATGCATGGCGGAGACCATCGTCCCGCTGCTGCATCTCCCGCACCTCCCGTGGCGCCAGGTACCCAAGCCAGCCATAGCTGATGCAGACGTCGGCATCTGTCACCGTGGACCGCGGATGGCAAAGATTGCGATACCCCGGGGATCATTGCTCCGGGGCTCGTTTTCCAGATAGCGTTTGCTTGTCGGTTCGGCGGAATGACCGGTATCCATACGTTCAGGTGGAGCTATGACGGAACGCGCCATCCTCGTTGGACTCGAGATTTCCCGGCGGACCAACGCGCAGCTTCCAGCAGCGCAGCGCGCACGTGCGGTCGCAGAGATGCAGGCCGAGCAAGCTGCAGCAGGGGAGGATGCGGTGTCTGTTGCCGCAGATGCTCCGCCGTCTGCGCCCGTTGCGCATAGGGAAGAGTCGGCTCTGGAATCCGCGAATCCCTTGCATTCCATTGCGGACAGTGAGTTGCTGGCAGAATTCCGTGAACTGGTCCTGAGTGCAGGGGCGGAGATCGTTGCCGAAGTCACACAGCGCCGTCCGCAGCCGGACGCGGCAACGCTGATAGGTGCCGGCAAGGTGGAGGAGATTCGTGGCATCGTGCAGCATTACGCTGCTGATCTCGTACTTTTTGATCATGAATTGACGCCCACACAGTTCCGCAATCTGGAGAAGCACTTGCAGTGCCGGGTTCTGGACCGCACACAGCTGATTCTGGATATCTTTGCCAGTCGTGCACGGACCCGGGAAGGTCATCTGCAGGTGGAATGCGCGCAGCTGGAGTATCTGCTGCCCCGGCTGGCCGGGCAGGGGCGCATGATGTCGCAGCTTGGCGGCGGCATCGGTACTCGCGGGCCCGGTGAAACACAGCTGGAGATGGACCGTCGCCGAATCCAACGCAGGCTGGTGCATCTGCGCCAACAGTTGGAGGACGTGCGCCGGGTGCGCCGGCAGCAGCGTCGACGGCGGGAAGCAGTCCCCGTTCCTACCGTTGCGCTGGTGGGCTATACCAATGCGGGCAAAAGTACGCTCTTCCGCCAGCTGACCGGAGCCGATGTGCTGGCTTCCTCGCGCATGTTTGCCACGCTGGATCCCAAGCTGCGGGCGATGGAGCTACCCAGCCGCCGACGCGTTCTGCTTTCCGACACTGTGGGCTTCATTCGGAATCTACCGCATATGCTGGTAACCAGCTTTCGAGCCACTCTGGAAGAGGTGGAGCAGGCAGAACTGCTGCTCCATGTCCGGGACCTCTCCTCGCCGGACTTTATCGAACAGAAGGTACAGGTCGAACGAGTCCTGGGTGAGCTGGGAGCCCTGGATATTCCCCGCATCGAGGTGTGGAACAAGGCAGATCTTGTCCCGAAGATTCAAACCGATCTGACCCAAACCGATGCGACCCAGACCGGCCGGGAATGCCCGTCGGGTCCAGTCACGGTATCAGCGCGGACCGGAGCGGGGATACCAGCGTTGCTGAAGGCAATGGATGCCGCCCTGACCAGTGATCCCATCCAGGAGATTGAGCTTGAAATGGGCCAGGCAGAGGGCGCCGCACTTGCGGCCCTGGAAGCCGGGGCCGTCATCCTCAGCCGGGAATATGCCGGAGACAGGGTGCATTTGCGGGTGCGCGCTCCTGCCTCGCTTTTGGGGTGGCTGGGCAAATCCAGGAAGCTTTTGCCGAAAAAATCCAGCAACTCCGACGCTTAAAGGCGCATGCTGTGCGCGGCCGGCAGGGAGCTCCGAACAGGCAGCTCGATATCTGCCTGGAACTGGCTGGATTGTTTCCTGAAAATAAGGTGGGCTGCGAAAGATGGGAGTGGAGGTGCTTTCCCGAATTTCCGCAGCCCGCTGGACCCAGAACCGGGTCTAGGTGATACTCTAAGCATAAGCCGATTTCAGGGAAACGCAATAGAAATTCGCAGAGTAGCCCCGATTCTGGTGCTCGCGAATTCTCTGCTTGCGCTCCTGCGGGTATCTCTTTGTTGACAAGGCACTTCCAGCTTGTTACAACAATGCGTTCCCGAGTGGATCTTAGGCTTGAATCGGAAGGTCGACATTTTTCATGCAGGACATCATCCTTCAGGTCGGTGGGCTTCTACTCGGTTCAGTGCCGACGCTTCTTCTCTTTCTCTTTCTCGTGATTGCGTATCAGATCCTGGTTCATACCCCGCTGCGCAGGACGCTGGCTGAGCGCCGCGCCCGTACGCTGGGAGCCGTGGAAGATGCGCAGAAGGCCATCGCTGAGGCCGAGACGCGTGCAGCCGACTATGCCGAGCAGTTGCGGCAGGCGCGCGCTGAGATCTTCCGGGCACGGGAACAAAAGCTGCAGCAGTGGGCCTCCGAGCGTGAGGCTGCTCTGGCTGAAGCTCGGGATCAGGCTGCCATTCGCGTGGAGCGCGCCCGAGCGGCGCTTTCTGCGGAAGTGGCTTCCGCACGACAGTCCCTGCTGGCCAGTGCCGATGACCTTGCCATGCAGGTGGTTCGGGCTATTTTGCCGGAATCTGCTTCTGCGGGAGGTGTTCGTTAATGGCTTCTCGTATCGCTTCCCGCTCATTGAAAGGTTGGTTCTCGCTGCTGGCTCTCGCAGCCTGGATGCTGTTTGCGGCCCTAACTGCAGCTACTCCTGCGCGCGCGCAGGCTGTGGAGAATCCTGCTCCTGCTGCAGCCTCTGGCGCGCAGGCCGGCCATGCCGCTTCCGCTGCCGAGGAAGATCCCAACGATGTCTACCGGCACTCGGCCACAGTTCGCTGGATTGCCCATTCGTTTCATACCAGCACGGAGAGCGCTGCACGGACCTTCGAAGCGATTAACTTCCTGATCCTTGCCCTGGCGATTCTGATTCCGCTGGCGCGTATCCTTCCGGGTGTCCTGCGGCGTCGTTCGCAGCAGTTGCGGGAAGAGTTTGATTCCACGCGCAAAGCGACCGAGCAGGCCAATCAGCAGCTGGCAACACTCAAGGCGCAGCTTGGCGACCTGGGTGCGGAGATTGAGTCGATTCGGCGTCAGGTGGCGCAGGAGATGGAGGCCGACGAGGCCCGCCATCGAAGTGCTGTTCAGGAAGAAGCTGCGCGGATTCTGGCGGCGGCAGGGCAGGAAATTGAAAGTGCGGCGGCGCAGGCCCAGCGTGAGTTGCGACTCTTTGCGGCCAACCTGGCGATTGAGAAGGCTGTTTCAGGGCTTGCGATCTCAGCCGAACAGGATCGCGCGCTTATCGATGACTTTGTCCGCTCCGGCGGGAACGGAGGCGGGAACTGATGTCGCTCTTTGCTGCCCGTTATGCGCGGGCTTTTGCAGATGTTCTGGTGGCTGCCGGCGTAACTGATGCCCAGATTGAGTCCCAGCTGGACGGATTAATGGCTGCATGGGCCAAGAGTTCGGAGTTGCGTGAGGTCATGGCTGATCCCTCTGTTCCATCCGAGCAGAAACTGGCTGTGCTCGATCGTCTCAGCGCATCCTTGCAGCTGATGCCGATCGTGCGCAATCTGGTTGCTGTGCTCATTGAGCATGGTCGGATTGCCGCTTTGGATGAGGTGGTTTCCACTTTCCGTTCCTGGTGGCAGGCACGGCAGGGTGTGGCGGAAGCCGATATCCTGACCGCGCGTGAGCTGGACGCTGCGGATCAGGAGCGACTGGTGGAAAAAGTATCCGGGTTGGCCGGGGCCAGGATTCGCGCCTCGTTCCGCACGGATCCGTCCATTTTGGGTGGGGTGGTTGTGCGTGTGGGTTCGGCCGTCTACGACGGTTCGTTGCTTGGACGCGTGCATCGTTTGAAGGAGGCGCTGAACGCGCAATAGCTGCGCGGCAGAGCCTGGCAGGAAGATTGGATTTTGCAGTCAGCACCCCGCAGGGGGAAGCTCAAAGAACAGGAAGAGCAGCATGGTGCCCATTCAGGCAGACGAAATCTCGAAGATACTCCGCGAACAGATCGCCAACTACGACGCCAAGATGCGCGTGGATGAAGTTGGCTCGATTATCTCCCTCGGCGATGGCATTGCCCGCATTCACGGCCTGGACAAAGTGATGGCAGGCGAACTTCTTGCCTTCCCGCATGATGTTGCCGGCCTCGCCATGAACCTGGAAGAAGATCAGGTGGGCGCTGTGCTCCTTGGCGACTACACTGAGCTATCCGAAGGCGACACCGTGCGCCGGACAGGCAAGATTCTCAGCGTGCCGGTAGGCGAGGGCATGATTGGCCGCGTGGTCAATGCCCTGGGTGCTCCCATCGATGGCAAGGGTCCGATTCAGGCTGCAGGATCGCTGCCGGTCGAGCGGCTTGCTCCCGGCATCATTGACCGCCAGCCGGTACGTGAGCCCATGGCGACCGGCATCAAGGCAATTGACTCCATGATTCCGATTGGCCGCGGCCAGCGCGAACTCATCATCGGCGACCGACAGACGGGCAAGACAGCCGTCGCCATCGACACCATTATCAACAACGCAAAGAACAATCTGATCTGCATCTACTGCGCGATTGGTCAAAAGCGTTCGTCGATTGCCCAGGTGGTACAGACGCTGACCGAAGCCGGTGCCATGGGGCACACGATCATCGTTGCCGCCTCGGCCTCAGAGCCGGCGCCGCTGCTCTATCTTGCTCCCTACGCGGCCACCGCGATGGGTGAGTATTTCCGCGATACAGGCCGTCACGCTCTGGTGATCTATGACGATCTGTCCAAGCACGCCATGGCCTATCGCGAAATCTCCCTGCTGCTCCGGCGTCCTCCGGGTCGCGAAGCATATCCGGGCGATGTTTTCTATCTTCACTCGCGCCTTCTGGAGCGCTCGTCCAAGATGAGCGAAAAGAATGGTGGCGGATCGCTGACGGCGCTGCCTGTTGTGGAAACCCAGGCAGGCGATGTTTCCGCCTACATTCCGACCAACGTAATTTCGATTACCGACGGCCAGATCTTCCTCGAGACGGATCTGTTTAACTCGGGCATCCGTCCCGCCGTGAACGTGGGTCTGTCGGTCAGCCGTGTCGGCTTCTCGGCGGCGATCAAGGCCACCAAGCAGGTGGGCTCCACGTTGAAGCTTGATCTGGCACAGTACCGTGAGCTGGCAGCCTTTGCGCAGTTTGGCTCCGATCTTGATCCGCTGACGCAGAAGCAGCTCAGCCGAGGACAGCGCCTGACGGAGCTGCTGAAGCAGCCGCAGTTCCAGCCGCTCACCTGGCAGCAGCAGGTCTTTGTCCTCTTTGCCGGTACCCAAGGCTATCTCGATCCGATTCCTGTCGAAGAGATTCGCGCCTTTGAAGACGGACTGCTGCGCTATCTGGACACGGCACAGACAGCTCTGCTTGCCGACCTGGGCAGCAAGAAGCAGCTTGACGATGAGATCAAGACGCGGGTCCATGCCGCGTTGAAGGAATACTCGGCCAACTATCAGGCTGCGAAGGCGGCAACGGCGTAAAGCATGGCGAACGTACTGGATCTTCGACGACGCATCCGAAGCGTGAAAAGCACGCGGCAGATCACTCGCGCGATGAAAATGGTCTCGGCGGCCAAACTTCGTCGCGCCCAGGATCGTGCGCTGGCGGCGCGGCCGTATGCGCAACGGATTGCCAGCGTACTGGCATCCCTGAAGCGCCGCATTGAGGTGCTCGATCCGAATACGGGCAACCTGCGCCATCCGCTCTTTGCCGTGCGCCCGGAAAAGCGTATCCTGCTGGTCATCATCAGCGGCGACAAGGGGTTTGCCGGAGCATTCAATACCAACATTCTCAAGGCCAGCCACCAGTTTCTTGCACTCTGTGAGGACAAGGAAGTGGATATTGAGGCGATTGGCCGAAAGGCACGGGACCAGATGCGCCGCCGTTACGGCGTAGCCACGCATGACGTCGTGCAGTCGGAAAATCCAGCCGATGGATCTCCCCTGACGCATCATGTCCGTCGTCGCAAATCGCGGATTGAAGTGGTTGGCGACCATCCCGGACTGCTGGAAAAGCTCAACCATCGCGTCGTGCGGGAACTGGCCGAAGAGATCATCCGACGCTACACCCACGCGGAGATCGATGCCTGCTACGTTGTCTACAACGAGTTCAAATCCGTGATCCAGCAGCGCGTCGTCACCGAGCGCCTGCTGCCTCTGATTGAGCCCGGAAGTCATGTCATCGTTGGCGCCACGGAGCAGACCGCAGAGGAGCGCCAGTATGCTGCGACCGTTGCAGCGGAGGCGGGCATTTCTCCGTTTGCGGAGGATACGAGCGAGGCCGACGAGGAAGCTGCCCACTTTGGCACCTCGGATGTGGACTACATCTATGAGCAGCCGGCCACGGAGCTTTTGAACGGCCTGCTGCCCTCGTATGTGGCGGCGATGCTCTTTCACTCACTGGCAGAGTCGGTTGCAGCCGAGCATGCGGCACGCATGACAGCCATGGATGCAGCCACCAACAACGCATCAGAGATGATTGACTCGCTCACGTTGTATATGAACCGTGTGCGTCAGGCAGCCATCACCAAGGAAATCATTGAAATCGTAAGCGGCGCAGCAGCGCTCTGATTGAACGGAAGGCATTTTTATGGCAAACAACATTGGCAAAGTAATTCAGATCTCCGGACCTGCAGTGGATGTGCAGTTCGAAGAAGCGCATATGCCGCCGATTTATCAGGCACTGCGCGTGACCAGCGAAGGCTTCGACGTTCCGACTCCCATAGACGTCATTCTCGAGGTGCAGCAGCACCTCGGCGAGGGGCGTGTGCGAACAGTGGCCATGACTGCCACTGACGGCATGGTGCGCGGCATGAATGCGCATGACCTCGGTGCGCCCATCACGGCTCCGGTCGGTCGGGAGACCCTGGGACGCGTGTTGAACGTGATCGGTGAGCCAGTCGACGAGCTTGGCCCTGTGGGTGAAAAGCTGCGCAAACCGATCCATCGCGCGGCGCCCGCCTTTGATGAGCAGTCGACGCGGGAGGAGATGTTCGAAACCGGCATCAAGGTCATCGATCTGATCCAGCCCTTTTTGAAGGGCGGCAAGATCGGCCTTTTTGGCGGTGCCGGCGTCGGCAAAACCGTCGTCATCATGGAACTGATCAACAATGTGGCCAAGAACCACGGCGGCTATTCGGTCTTCGCCGGCGTGGGCGAGCGTACCCGTGAAGGCAACGACCTCTGGCTGGAAATGTCGGAGTCCGGAGTCATCAAGCCGGGCGATCCGGCCAACTCCAAAGCCGCGCTGATCTATGGCCAGATGACCGAGCCACCCGGAGCCCGTCTGCGTGTGGCGCTGACGGCGCTCACTGTCGCCGAACACTTCCGTGATGAGGAAGGCGCAGATACACTTCTGTTCATCGATAACATCTTCCGCTTCACGCAGGCCGGTTCTGAGGTTTCTACTCTGCTGGGTCGTATGCCTTCGGCCGTTGGATACCAGCCCAACCTGGCCACCGAAATGGGCGAGTTGCAGGAGCGCATCACCTCCACGCGTAAGGGTTCTGTTACCTCCGTGCAGGCCGTCTATGTCCCGGCGGACGATCTGACCGATCCTGCCCCGGCAACTACCTTTGCCCACCTGGACGCAACCACCGTGCTCAGCCGTCCGCTTTCCGAGCTTGGCATCTATCCTGCCGTCGATCCGCTGGCATCCAACTCGCGCATTCTTACCCCGCGTGTCGTTGGGCAGGAGCACTACGATGTCGCGCAGGGAGTCAAGCGCATTCTGCAGCGCTACAAGGATCTGCAGGACATCATTGCCATTCTCGGCATAGACGAGCTATCGGACGAGGACAAGATCACCGTGGCGCGCGCGCGCAAGGTGCAGAAGTTCCTCTCGCAGCCCTTCCATGTCGCCGAGCAGTTCACCGGCATTCCGGGCCGTTACTGCAAGATCGCTGATACGGTCCGCTCCTTCAAGGAGATCATCGAAGGCAAGCACGACGATGTGCCGGAGCAGGCTTTCTACATGAAGGGTACGATTGACGAAGTGCTGGAGACGGCAGAGAAGATGAAGGCAACAGCCTGAGGGCAGGGAAATGGCAACCGAAAATCAACTACAGGTCACGCTGGTGACTCCGGAACGCATACTCTTCGATACGACTGCCGCGTCGGTGGATCTTCCCTCGCGTACAGGTCGTATCGAGGTGCTGCCCGGGCACGCGCCACTGATGGCCGAGCTCGGAGCTGGAGACGTCTCGCTTCAGGGATCCACTCTGGAGACCACCCGCTGGAACGTCAGCTGGGGGTTTGTCGAGGTGCTTCCCAATCGCGTCACCATCCTGGCAAATGATGCCGTCGCCCCTGCTGCGATTGATGTAGCTGCGGCCCGGCAACAGTTGGAACACGCCCACCGACTATGGAATGAAGCTGGAGACGATGCGGAAGCCTATGAGGCAGCTAACCATGTGCTGGAAGAGGCTCAGGCCAGACTGTCCAGCGCGGAGACCCCCGTTTCCTGACAGGACCATCCCTTCTGGAATGGGTGCCTAAAAGACAGGACGCAGCGTAGGCTGCGTCCTGTCTTTTTGCGCCATGCTTTTGTTACATGCATCGGGAAGCAAGGATTTCAGCTATCCGACGCGAATATGGTGTTTACTGAATAGATAACTCATCGAGAGACCTTCGGCGTCCTCGCACCGCATTTAGCTGCCATTTCTCCTTACAATCAGTATGAGATGACGGCCCAGCGCAAATCCTCACTGATAGAAGTCTCCTGTCCGGACTGCGGTGCGGTTTTGTGTGTCGATACCGAAACGCGGCTGGTTGTCAGCCATACACCGGCTCCACGGAAGCGCACCTTTGAGGATTTGGAAACTGCAGCCCGTGCCATGCGCGAGCAGGACGACCGAAAGGAATCCATCTTCCGGCAGTCCCTGGAAGCAGAAAAAAATAAAGAAGACCTGCTCGAAAAGCGCTTCGCGGAAGCGATGCGCAAGGCCAAGGATGCACCTGCAGGCAAGCCCTTTCGCGAATTTGATCTGGATTGACGGCGTCAGCCGGTGGATTCGCGCCACGAAGGAAGAGTAACGATGGTTGCCGTACCCATTCCGGAGACGTATACCGTGCCGCAGAGCTACCAGCCCCGCCGACCGGATGGGGCAGACGTGTTTTGCAATGCGCATGCCGGACCGATTCCGGTCACGCCCCCTCGAACCGAAACTTCCGGTCACGCCACACCAGGCAGGCCACACACTGCCAAACGGGAAGCAGGATCCCTGGAAAACTGGAATCACTATGTGGCCGCAGGCGCATTTCTGGCTGCCGGTGCGCTCCTCGCCACCGGACATCGGCGTTGGGGAATGGCTGCCGCAGCCGCTGGTGCTGCAACCTTATTTCTTGATGATTCTGAGGCGGTTACATCCTTCTGCCAGCAAGCGCCGACCTATCTGGCGGAAGCGCAGTCGCTGGTGCAGCAGGCGGAAGAACTACTGCGTGGCTGCATCGATGCGGCACAATCTGTGCGACGCTAGCCCCACTCCCAGCGAAGCCATTGATTTCGGGTTTCAAATTGGCAAATACGTGTTTGACATCTATCTTTTTAGAGATTTCACGAATTATTCTTCTGATTTTCATAGGGGCGTTGTGCAGAATATGGCTCGACTGTCTCCTAACCTGCTCATATAAATAGATATACGAAATTATCGACTGCAGATGCAGAGTGGCCCGAAAATTGCATGTTACAGATTGTTCAGGGATGTGCCTGCTGGATTTGCTTTTCCGGAGTATTCAGGCCCCCGAGAAATGAACAAGAGTATGGCTTTACACATTTCTCAAGGAGAAAACATGAATCAGAGCTGCAGCTCGTTTCATTCCTCGTCGATTCGCTCCGTCCGGGCGATCCTGAGGCGCGGTATTTTGGCGCTCGCCATTCCGGCCTTTGTGGGATTCGTTGCTCAGGTCGGCACGAATCCTGCGCATGCCCAGGTGACAAGTTCGACGATCCACGGAACCGTGACGGATTCGTCCGGCGCAGTGGTCCCAAACGCGAACGTTACTGTGGTGAACACATCGACCGGAGTCGCCACCCGCGGAAAGACCAATGCGAGCGGTTACTACGTGATCTCGCTGCTGCAGCCAGGTGGACCCTACTCGGTGACCATTGACGCCAGTGGCTTCCAGACCTTTACCGCCAAGGGCATCACTCTCTCAGTAGCTGCAAACTGGGAGACGAATGCGCGGCTTCAGGTGGGTACGGCTAGCCAGACGGTCGCGGTTTCCGCCACAGCTCTGCAGGTGGAAACGCAGAACACCCAGCTTGAGCAGGTTGCCACCGCCACCCAGATTGAAGGAATTCCTCTCGAGGGCCGTGATGCCTCCGGTCTGCAGAAGTTCCAGCCAGGTGTCGTCGAGTCCTCGGATCGTTTTGGCAGCTTTTCCAGCAACGGCAGCCAGACTCCGCAGAACAGCTACGTGGCCGACGGCGTGGACATCAACGATGGTCCGCTCCAGACGGAAGGTCTCTCGATCAACCCGGACGCTCTGCAGGAGCAGAACACCGAAACCAGCACGATGAACCCGGAATATGCGCGTAACTCCGGCGCTGTGGTCAACCAGGTCATCAAGAGTGGTACCAACGAGTTCCACGGCAGCGGGTTCGAGTTCTATCGCGACACCTTCCTGAACAACGGCAACTATTTCTCGCAAGTACGCCCGGTCTTCCATCAGAATCTTTACGGTGGAACCCTCGGCGGCCCTGTACTGAAAAACCACCTCTTCTTCTTTGCCGCGTATCAGGGGCTTCGCAACCGCACCGCGGCAACAACCCTCTCCAGCACGCTGAGTGCTGCCCAGTTCGCGGGTAACTTTACTTCGGACCCGAACTACAGCACCGGTGGCCTGAACAGTGCAGGCTTGACCAACAACAAGCTTCCTTTCGCGGTTGGATCCTGCTCCGCGGGCGAGACTTGGAATGCTTGCCTTGCACAGAACAACGGCACCATCAATATTCCTACCTCCAGCTGGAATCCGCTGGCTGCCAAGCTGATTCAGACCTATGTTCCGCAGGCAAACACTCCGGGGAACCTCTACACGTTTAACGCACTGAACACAGCAGCTCAGGATCAGGGGATTGTGCGCATCGACTACACGATCACCCCGAATGACTCTCTGTGGGCGTCTACAATCTTTATGTCCGCTCCGGCTACGAGCACTCTTTCCTTCGGCGGCGGCAGCTTCCCCGGCTTTGGAGCGATTCAGGCAGATCACTACAAGATCTTCAGTGCTGCCTATACTCACACCTTCAATGCCAATCTGATCAACCAGGTCAGTGCCGGCTACTATCGAAACAACTTTCCTGCGGTCATCCCGGCGCAGATCACGCAGCCAACTTCGCTTGGATTCGCGATCAATCCTCAGCTTTCCCAGGCGGGCGTTCCATACATGGCTATCGGCAGCTACTTCAGCCTCGGTAACAGCTTTGAAGGCCCTCAGCCCCGTACGGACACCAATCTCGATTACCGCGACGACCTGACCTGGACGCGTGGTAACCACACGCTGAAGTTCGGTGGACTCTACGAGCAGTTCCGTGTGCACAATCCATTCGGCTACCTGAACAACGGATATTACGCCTACAACGGTGGAGGCAACTACAGCTCGGGTGACCCGCTGATCGACTTTGTGCTGGGAATTCCCGACCAGTATGAACAGGCCAATGACGGCTTCGTCGATGTGATCGCTCTGGAAGCCTATGCGTATGCACAGGATAGCTGGCGCGTGACTCCGGACTTTACTTTCAACTATGGTCTGGCCTGGGATGTGGAAGGTCCAAACCAGAACAAGCAGTTCAACGGTCTTGGTATTGTTTGCTGGTCCAACAGCACGACCCAGTCCAAGATCTTCGCTGGCGGGCCTCCAGGACTGACCTACAATGGCGATCCCGGTTGTAACGAGGCGGGTGGTATCCCCACACGTTGGAACCATTTTGCCCCGCGTATGGGCTTTGCATGGTCCCCATCCAGTGGTCCTTCCAAGCTGATCGGCGATCATGCGCTTTCTGTCCGCGGAGCTTTTGGCGTGTACTTCAACCGCGATCAGGAAGAGCAGTCGCTGCAGAACCTGACGGATCCTCCGGTCTTCTACATCTCGCATGGTGCCGCCGACTTTGGTGGAAGCCCCGCATTTGTGAATCCGTATACGGATGTGGCGGGTAACGGTTCTGAGACGAACCCATTCCCGTATGCCACTCCTACCGCTGGCAGTACAGTGAACTGGGGAATCTACAACGAGCTTGGACTTTCCACGTTCACACCGAACTACAACGTTCCCTACACCTACAATTACAACCTGAACGTACAGCGTCTCTTTGGCAACTCGACGCTGGTTCAGATTGGCTATGTGGGTTCGGTCTCTCATCGGCTGGCCAGCTGGCATGAAGGCGACTACATCACCGCAGCCGGACATGCAGCCTGCTTGGCAAATCCTGCCTGCGCTGCTGATCCTTTCTACATTCACCTGTTCTTCCCGCAATACACATCCGATCCAGCCATTGTTCCCGGAACCGGTGGCGGTGCGATTCCTTCACTCCCCAACGGTCTGCCGTGGTATACCTCGGTGGCACGTCAGGAGTCTGAAGGCAGTGCCAACTACAACTCCTTCCAGGCCAGCCTGCAGCAGGCGATGAAGCACGGCTTCCAGTTCACCGCAGCTTACACCTACTCGCATGCACTGGATAATGGTTCGGGTTACGAAAGCTCTACGGGAGGAGCTGGCCGCGTCTACAACTACGTACCGGGCTTCCAGCACCTGAACTATGGTTCCTCGGACTTTGACGCTCGTCAGCGCCTTGCACTGACCTACGTCTACGTGGTTCCCACCGTTCACTTCATGAACAATAACCCGATCGTTCGGGAGACACTGAGCGGCTGGGGTATCAGCGGTGTAAGTGCATTCCAGGCCGGCTTCCCGGTTGGGATCAACATGGGCACCCAGCGTTCCTACTGGTGCGATGCGCTCAGCTTCTTTGGTTGCGGCGATGTTCCGCAGACCTCAAGCTTCCACATTGGTACGCACAACCCCCGTGCCACGGCAACTCATCAGTACTTTGACACGACATCCTTCTCTCCAGAGCCCCTGGGAACTTTCGGCAACACCAGCCGTAACTTCTTCCACGGTCCTGGCTTCAACTACACCAACCTGAGCGTCACGAAGGATATTCACTTCGGCTCGAACACCACACGCTATGTGCAGCTTCGCCTGGAAGGCTTCAACGTCTTCAATCATGCGAACTTCGCAGGGCCTTCCGGCACGTTCACCAGCCCGACCTTCGGTCAGGTGACCAGCGTGAAGCAGTCTGCAGATCCGAACGGCGATCCTTCTCCGGGACGTGCTGTGCAGCTGGCTGGAAAGTTCTACTTCTGATTCACTGCAACACTTCAGGACGCAACAAGAATGGGGTGACCGCAAGGTCACCCCATTCCCTTTGGATGGGACAGATTCTTGATATACGATGCTGTGCGCACTCAGCATGACACTCAACTGCGTATAACAGAAATCCACAACAGGATGGAATCTGGTCATTGGATCTGTGGTCCAGCCGTAAGCGTCCAACGGTGCCCACTTGTTTTGCGGTGCGCGGTGTCCGACGATTTTGGCATGCGAGTGCGTAGGACGGTAGCGGAGAAGCGGCGGATTGTGGAGTTGACGATG
>JAKBAG010000047.1 GCA_021809235.1 Acidobacteriota bacterium | reverse complement strand
CTGCTGTTACGCGGAACAAACCTGGGCAACTGGCTGATTCAGGAAGGCTACATGTTCCACTTTGACGGCGGGCCGCAGTCGGCGCGGGAGATCGAGGCGCTGACGACGGAGCTGATGGGGCCGGTTGCCGCGGAGCAGTTCTGGAAGCAGTACCGGAAGAACTACGTGACGAAGGCGGATATTGACTTCATCGCGCATGAGGGATTCAACACGATCCGGATTCCGTTTCACTACCGGTTTTTCACGCCGGGCAACGAGGAGGGTTTTGCACTGCTGGACCCGGTGATTGCGTGGGCGAAGGCGGATCATCTCTATGTCGTGCTGGATATGCACGCCGCGCCGTGCGGGCAGAACGGGGCGAATATCGACGACAGCTACGGGTATCCGTGGCTGTACGATTCCCCGGAGTGTCAGCAGCAGACGGATGCGATGTGGCGGCGGATTGCGGCGCACTATCAGGACAACCCGACGGTGCTGGGCTACGATCTGCTGAACGAGCCGATTCCGCATTATCCGCGGCTGAAGAAGTACAACGCGAAGCTGGAGCCGGTCTATCGCGGGATTGTGGCGGCGGTGAGGTCGGTGGACCGGAACCATGTGGTGATCCTGGGCGGGGCGCAGTGGGATACGAATTTCAGCGTCTTCAGCAAGCCCTTTGACAGCAACGTAATGTACACGTTCCACAAGTACTGGATGCCGCCGGTGCAGGAGCAGATCCAGGCCTACATCGACTTCAGCGCCAAGTACGATGTCCCGATCTGGATGAGCGAATCGGGCGAAAACAAGGATGCGTGGGTCCAGCAGTTCCGTGAGCTGCTGGACAAAAACCAGATCAGCTGGACCTTCTGGCCATACAAAAAGATGGACGCGCCGTCGGCGCTGGTGAGCTTTGACCGGCCGGTGCACTGGGACGAGATTGTGGCCTTCGCGGCGCACAAGTTCCAGATGGGAGACAGTGAAAAGGCCGTAGCAGCGCGGCCGGCACAGTCGGATATCGATGCGGCCTTCACCGACCTGCTGGAGGAGGTGCGATTGGAACATGCGCACCCGAATCCGGGGTATCTGAAGGCACTGGGCGCGCCGGTGCCCTAAATCGGACACCGCTTTGCCGATAGACTGAAGGCATGAGGCTGCCGGGATGATTGTGAACCTTGCCGAGCGCGCGCATAACCATAATTGGCGCGTGGACCCGATTGTACGTTCGCTGCTGGATACGGATTTCTACAAACTGCTGATGCTGCAGTTTATCTGGAAGCATTTTGCACAGGTGGAGGTGCGGTTCACGATCACGAACCGCACCAGCTGGGTGCGGCTGGCCGAGCAGATCGCCGAGGAGGATCTGCGCATGCAGCTGGACTATGTGCGCGAGCTGCGATTTCGCAAATCGGAGATGATCTGGCTGGCGGGCAACACGTTTTATGGGACGCGGGGAATCTTTGAGCCGCAGTTTCTGGAGTGGCTGGATCGGGAGTTTGCGCTGCCGGAGTATGCGTTACGGATTGCCGACGGACAGATGCAGCTGGAGTTTGCCGGGCCGTGGGCGCAGGTGACGCTGTGGGAGGTCTATGCGCTGTCGATCCTGAGCGAGCTGAAGACACGGACGGCGCTGGCCAAGTTAAGCGAGTTTGAACTGGACATCCTGTATGCGCGGGCCAAGGCGCGGCTGTGGGGCAAGGTGGAGCGGCTGCGCGGGGTTCCGGGGCTGCGCGTGGCCGACTTTGGGACGCGGCGTCGGCACAGCTTTCTGTGGCAGGAGTATGTGGTGAAGGCAATGCGGGATGGGTTGGGCGAGGCCTTTACTGGCACTTCGAACACCTACCTGGCGTATAAGCACGATCTGGAAGCAATCGGAACCAATGCGCACGAGCTGCCGATGGCGCTGGCTGCGCTGGCCGACGACGATGCCGGGCTGCGCGCCTCCCAGTATGCGCTGCTGGAACTGTGGCAGAAGACCTATGACGGCGAGCTGCTGGTGATGCTGCCGGATACGTATGGGACGACGCAGTTTCTGCGTGGAGCGCCGGACTGGGTGGCGGATTGGACCGGGCAGCGCATCGACAGCAAGGATCCGTTTGTGGCCGGTGAGGAGTACATTGCGTGGCTGGAACGGCGAGGTCGCGACCCGCGCAGCAAGCGCATGATTGCCTCCGACGGTCTGGATGTGGACACGATCCTTGCGCTGCATGCGCAGTTTGCCGGGAGGATTCAGGCGCCGCATACGGCATGGGAGTTCCAGCGGGCGGAGGATTTTCTGGACCCGAAGAAGTGGCGGCCAGAGCGGCGGATCCGCTTCAGCGCCGGGTGGGGTACGCTGCTGACGAATGATTTTCGGGATTGCGACCCGCGCGGCGAAGCGGGGCAGGAGTCTGCGCTGGACCCGATCAGCCTGGTGTGCAAGCTGGCCGAAGCAAATGGGCGGCCGACGGTGAAGCTGTCAGACAATGCGGCAAAGGCCTCGGGCACGATAGCAGACCTGATCCGCTATCGGCGGGTCTTTGGCACCGAAGGCATGAGCAATCTGCCGACGCTGGTGTGAGTCGCTGCCCATTGGCCGCTGTCGCAGGCTGTAGATTTCCCCGAGATTGGCATGGATGCCGACTGCAGTGCCGCAGTCAGCCGCTGTGGGTCTACCACTGGACGCCTGGGTAAAGGCTCGGCTCGCGCAGAACGCGGTATTGAGCTGCGTTGGGTGTGGTGGCGTTCCAGAGGACATTGCTGGCCGTCGGGTCCAGCTCTTCGATGGTGGCTCCGCCTACCTTGGCGCAGAAGTCGACCTGCATGTCGCCGTTACTGAGCAACTGGGCACCGCCGCCGAAGTAGCTGTAGAAGGTGGGACCGGGGTTGTAGTGCGTGCGCAGGGTTGCGGTCATATTGGACTCGTTAATCTCGAGCACGGAGAGCGTGGAGTAGCACTGTGCGCTGGCAGGCTTGTTGGGTGTGCAGAAGACCGAGCCGGTGGGAAACTGGCGGTCGATGCCGTTGTCCATGAGTCCGATTTCAAAGTCGCCGGTGGTGTTGGGCGTGAAGAAGTTCATGCCGTGCTGTCCATAGAACCAGTCAGTGGGATCAACGCCGTTTTCCAGCTTGAAGTCGCCGCCTTCGCCGAGGTGCCAGAGGATGTCACCGGAGCCGGAGCCGTCGAGGAAGTTGATCTTGATGATCCAGTTCTGGTGGCGGATGGAAAGCAGCAGGTTGTGGTCGTCGGCCGAGTAGAGCATGGCGTTGGAGTGGGTCCAGTCGGGGAAGTTCATTGGCCGACGGTTGATGTCGAGGTGGTCGAAGGTATTCCAGACCCAGTCGGGGTTGAGGTTCTGGTCCACGTCCACGATGGCGTCGCCGATGACGTTGACGGGACTGGTGTAGCCGCTGAGGGAGGGAAAGTTTTTGATCTCTGAGGCGAGCAGGACCCAGTGGCCATTGGGCAGGGCGAGGACGTCGTGGTGGAAGCTGCCGAGCTGGTAAAGATTGCCGCTGGCGTCGCGGAGGTTGGAGACCGCAAGCTTCTGGTTCAGCTCGGTCATGGTGAGGCTTTTCACGGTATTGCCGGCCAGATCGATCTCGCGGACCTCGTCGATGGTGCCGTTGGGGATGTTGGAGGTAACCGAGGAAAGATAGGAGACGAGGGTGAGAAAGTCGCCGTTGGGCAGCGGATGGATGCCCTGGATGAGGTCGATGCCGGAGCCGTTTTTGAAGGTGTAGGTCCAGATGACGTTGCCGTTGATGTCGGTGGCGAAGGCGTCAGTCATGTCGTAGGGGAGGATGGTGTTCCAGAGCTGGATGCCGGGCGCGGGTGTTCCGTTGATGGGCTGGAGCTGGACGGTGGCCATCGGCGAAGGAAGTGCGCCGGTGGTGCAGGTGTGGTCCACGTCGGTGAAGGTGGCGCCGTTCTGGAATTGAATCTGGGCCTGCATGTGGTAGGTGGAGCTGGCAAGCATGCCGGCGACATAGACGCTGGTGTTGCCGCCGTTGGAGGTGGGCGCAGGCACGGCCCAGGTGGCCTTGTCATAGTTGGTGGACTGGCCGAAATGTACGGTAAGCGTGCCGGGGGCAGGCAGATACATGGCATATTGGGCGACCTGCGGGTTGCCGACGACGTTGGGGCAGTTGACGGCGGCCGGTTGCAGCAGGGCAACGGCGGAGGTGGCGTAGTTCTGGGCGCCGGAGCCGGCCAGAGCAGCGGTGACGGTGACGTTGCCGCTGACGGAGAGTGAGGTGGGCGCGGTGTAAACGCCAGTGGGCGAGACGGTGCCGTCGGTCGCATTGCCGCCTTGGATGCCGTTGACGTACCAGTCGAAGCTGCTGCCGGAGGATGTGGTGCTGGCCTGGAACTGGTAGCTCTGGCCGGGAGCCAGGGCGATGTACTGCGGGGTCATGGTGACGGAGCCCTTCTGGACGGCCGTGGGCGGAGTGCTGCTGGGGGGATTGGTGGGCAGAGTGCTGCGAGAACTGGAGCTGCCGCAGCCAGCGAGCAGGGCGGGAATCAGGAGAACCAGCAGAGTGGCAAGCCAATGGCTGGGGTGGGCTGTGCGGCGCAGAGCCTGGCCGGGCAGGAAAGCGCTGTCGAACGAGTGAGCCATGGTTGCGGTGCCTCTGCTGCGGGATGACGATGCATAGATAAGACACGGGAGCAGGGTGCGGAGTTGTCCCGCAGAGAAATTTCCCTGGCGGAGAGTTTGCCATCATACCGTTGAGGACGGCGATGTTTTGGTCTGATGCAAAGGCTGAGTTGGTGGTTGAGCTGGTTTGAAGTGGGTATGGTGCGCGGACTTCAGCTCTGGGCTTAAGGCGCGGTGGCAGGCGCGAGCAGAAGAAGCGGGATCGAGTCTGCCATGGCCTTGTAACCGGCTGGCGAAGGGTGGAGGTGGTCGCCGGAGTCAAAGGCGGGCACCATGTGGCCGGGGTTGGCTGGATCGCGAACGGCCCGGTCAAAGTCAACAACGGCGTCGAAGTGGCCCGGAGTGCGAATCCAGGCGTTGAGAGCCTTGCGGTCGGCTTCGCTGGCAGCGTCAGGGTGGTAGTAGTCGGAGCCAAGCCAGGGGGTGAGCGTCCCGCCCAGGACGGTGAGTCCGGCGGCGTGGGCGCGATCCAGAATCTGCTGGTAGGCGGCTATGAGACGGGCAACCAGATCGGCATGCTGGGCGGCGGTGACGTCTGGCATGCGGCTCAGAGCGCCCAGGTCGTTGATGGCTTCCAGGACGAGAACTGTGCGGACGCCGGGCCGGGCGAGGATGTCGCGGTCGAATCGGGCCAGCGCATTCGGTCCCAGGCCGTCGGTGAGCAGGTGGTTACCTCCGATGCCGGTGTTGATGACGCTGAGCGAGCGCGTGGCGGGGTTGGCCTGCAGACGTGCAGCCAGATCGTCGGTCCAGCGGTCATTGCCGTTGGTGGTGCAGGCGTGGCCGTCGGTGATGGAGTCGCCGAAGGCGACAATGGCGGCGGCCTGGGCGGGAGCGGCGACATCGACGCCGGAGAGAAAGTACCAGTGCTCGACGGTGTGGGCGGCGGGCAGTTCCGGCGCTGCTGCGGAGACCAGATGGGCGATGTAGGAGGTGGCGCGGGAGCCGGGATGGCCGGTCTGCCGGGCTGGAGCGGCGGGAATGGAAAGCGTGACGGTGAGGGTGCTGAGCGGAGCAACGGGCAGGGAGACGGGATCGGAGATGTACTCGGCACCGGCGGGAATGGTGACGGACTCGCTGCCGGAGAAGCGGACGGCGTGGTCTGTGGCCGTATCGATGGCGGAGGTGGACGGTGAGAGGGCGCGAGCGACGTGCACGGAGTCGATGCGGAGCGGGGTGGTGCCGAAGGCGTTGGACAGGCGGAGGCGCAACTGGCTGCCCCCCAGGGAGAGATGTACAAGCTGGCGGAGGACTGCGTGGTCGAGGTCGTCAGACGAGAGCGCGTTTTGAGGTTCGGGAATCTGCTGGGCCGCACCCCAGCTTGCGACCCAGTGCAACGGAGCAGTGGCCTGCGCGGCCTGCGCGTGTGTGGTCACGGGTGCGAGGGCAAGTGCGCCGGTAAGGACGCTGGCAAGACCAGGACCGGCTGCGCGGCTGAGAGCAGAAAGGAAACGCGAGCGAAACCATTTTCCAGGGGAATTCGTCATGGTGTACCATCCGGGGCGCTGAAGTAATTCGGTTTTCCCGGTCGGGAAGTTTTTCTGGAACACGATAGCAGATGCGAGGTGACAGGTGGCAAGGAAGGTATTGGCAGGTGGAGGATGGCTGCGATGGACGGCCGTAGTGGCTGTGGCAGCAGCGGGGATGGGATACGGATGGACGCAGCAGCCGGGCGCCAGCTCTGGCAGCGCGGGCTGGACAGCTGAACAGGACCACGCGAACATGATGCAGCAGCTGGGCATTGAGGCGTTGCGACCGGGGCCAAGCGGCGACGAGCATGCACCGAACCACGCCAATTACGACGAATCGAAGGCGAATCCGTATCCGAAGATACCCGACCCGTTGACGATGGACAATGGGCAGAAGGTGACGACTGCCGCCGAGTGGTGGCACGAGCGCAGGCCGGAACTGGTGCGAGCGTTCTCCCGGTATGTGTATGGCGAAGTACCAACGCATGTCCCGCAGGTTCACTGGACGGTGACGGCGGTCGATCACGAGCGGATCGGGTTTCGTCCGGTGATTGCCACGGACCTGATCGGCGAGGCGGATAACTCTGCTGACCCGGCGATAACGGTGAAGATTCACATGACGCTGGTGACGCCGGCGGATGCGAAGGGTCCGGTGCCGGTGCTGATGATGTTTGGCCCGGCGGGATTTCCCAGCCCGCATGAGCCGTCGGCGGAGGAGTTTGCGCGGATCAATGCGGCATGGAAGAAGCAGATGACGGCGCAGGATCCGTCGCTGGAGCAGGTGTTTGCCGATCACCCGGCGTGGGAGCCGTTTCATGCGACGCCGTTCCGGTTTCCGCAGATGAATGCCGATGGCGGACTACCGAATACCTGGCAGTTGATCAACGATGGCTGGGGCTTTGCCCTGATCGACCCGAACAGCATTCAGGAGGACAACGGAGCGGGAATGCGGCGCGGGATTATCGGGCTGACGAACAAGGGCGAGCCGCGTACGCCGGAGCAGTGGGGCGCGCTGCGGGCCTGGGCTTGGGGCGCAGGCCAGGGATTGGATTATCTGAAGACGGACCCGGCGGTGGACTCGAAGCACGTGGGTATCGAGGGAGTGTCGCGCTACGGGAAGGCGGCGCTGGTGACGATGGCCTATGACCAGCGGTTTGCGATGGTGCTGGTGGGCTCGTCGGGCAAGGGCGGCGCGACGCTGCTGCGGCGGAACTTTGGCGAGGCGGTGGAGAGTCTGACGGGCGGCGAATACTACTGGATGGCGGGCAACTTCATGAAGTACGGCGCGTCGAAGGCGAAGTTCGGAAGCAGGAATCCGGGAGATATTCCGGTGGATTCGAACGAGCTGATCGCGCTGTGCGCGCCGCGGCTGACGTTCATCAGCTATGGCAGTCCGGCAAAGGGCGACGCGAAGTGGCTGGATCACGAGGGCAGCTATATGGCGACGGTGGATGCCAACCGCGTGTTCCTGCTGCTGGGCGCGAAGGGACTGACGATGGATGGGCAGCCGTATACGGGGCCGATGCCGCCCATCAACAAAGGGATTCTGGACGGGCAACTGGCGTGGCGGCAGCACGATGGCGGCCATACGGATGCGCCGAACATGATGTACTTCCTCGCCTGGGCGGACAAGTGGATGGGCCGCAGCGCGGGACAGCCGTGACCCGGGGCAAGGTCGCGGCAGAGAGAGTGACCGGCTGGTACACTATTGGCACTCGAAAGGGATGGAACAGCCGATGAAGGTGGAACTGCTACCGTCGATTCTCTCCGCGGATTTTGCCAATCTGGAGCGCGAGGTGAAGGCGGCAGAGCGCGGCGGCGGCACGGTGATCCATGTGGATGTAATGGATGGGCATTTTGTGCCCAATATTACGCTGGGGCCGCCGGTGGTGAAGAGTCTGCGCCGGGCGACGAGCCTGCCGCTGGACTGCCATTTGATGATCGAGAATCCCAACGACTATATTGCCGCCTTTGCCGAGGCGGGAGCCGACTGGCTCAGTGTCCACTATGAGGCCTGCCCGCACCTGCACCGCACGCTGGAGATGATTGCCGGCCACGGGATGCAGCCGGGGGTAGTGGTCAATCCGGCGACCCGGGTGGATCTGCTCGAGGACATGCTGCCGATTGTGCATCATGTGCTGGTGATGACGGTGAATCCGGGCTTTGGCGGACAGAAGTTCCTGCCGTTTACGCTGGACAAGGTGCGCTGGCTGGCAAAAATCCGCGCAGAACGCGGACTGACGTTTAGAATTGAAGTGGACGGCGGCATCGCTCACGATACGGTGGCGGCGGCGGTCCAAGCTGGTGCGGAGCTGCTGGTGGCCGGCAACGCCGTTTTTGGCGACGGCCAGGCAGAGGCCAATGCGGCCAGCCTGCTGGCGGCGGCACAGGCGGCACTGGGATAAGCAGCCGAAAATGTCGGCCGACAGGCAGGATTGTTGCAGGAAATGGTTGAGGTGTTATGAAGCGGATGAACTGGAGTGGCCGCAGTCGGTCCTTCGTGGCGGCAGGTGTGGTGGCTGGCCTGATGTTGATGGTGCCGACGCACGCATCAGCGATGGGCAAGAAGAAGAAAAAGCCGGTGGATCTGAGTGCCAACCCGCTGGCGGATGTGGCCAGCAAGCAGCCCGACAAGGAGCTGTTTGACAAGGCCATGCTGGCCATCAAGAAGGGCCGCTTCGACCAGGCGCGCCTGGATCTGCAGACGCTGCTGAACACCTATCCGGACTCCGAGTACCAGATGCGTGCCAAGCTGGCCGTGGGCGACAGCTGGTTCAAGGAAGGCGGCACGGCGGCTCTGGCCCAGGCCGAGGCTGAGTACGAGGACTTCATCACCTTCTTCCCGCAGACGCCGGAGGCGGCAGAGGCGCAGATGAAGGTGGGCGACATCTACTACATGCAGATGGAGAAGCCGGACCGCGATTTTACCAATGCGCAGAATGCGGAGCGCGAGTACCGGGCGATGATCAACCAGTTTCCGGACTCTCCGCTGGTGCCCAAGGCCAAGCAGAAGCTGCGTGAGGTGCAGGAAGTTCTTGCGGAACGCGAGTTCCTGATCGGGCAGTATTACGAGAGTCGCGAGAACTGGGCCGGAGCACTGGCCCGGCTGCAGACGGTGGCCGACTCCTATCCGCTGTACAGCAAGAGCGACCAGCTCTGGATCCTGATTGGGGATTCCTACGCAGGCGAGGCGCAGCAGGTGCGTGCCTCGGCAGCGCTGCCGGCAGCGGTTCGCGAGCGGCTGAACCAGATCTATCTGGATAAGGCAGCGGCAGCCTACGACCACGTGATCACGCGCTATCCCATGGCGCAGCACGTGGAGGATGCCCGCGACCGGCTGATTGCGATGAACCGGCCGGTTCCCGAGCCGACACAGGCGGAGATTGCCGCCAACGACGCCGAGGAACGCAGCCGACAGCCGATGCGCTTCACGGACAAGACTCTGGGCGTGCTGAAGCATGGTCCAACC
Source organism: Acidobacteriota bacterium (assembly GCA_021809235.1). Lineage (GTDB taxonomy): Bacteria > Acidobacteriota > Terriglobia > Terriglobales > Acidobacteriaceae > Acidicapsa. The sequence continues at coordinate 5,856 of JAKBAG010000047.1, read as the reverse complement.
GTGGTGGAGGCCGCGCACGTAGGCGAGCCAACTCTGGAGTCGCCGCAGCGTGTTGTGGCCCCGGACATTACACACGAGAACCAGCAGATCTTCATGCAGGCCTTCAAGGCTGAGCAGCCCGGTCCGGCCGGTGCCGCCACCACCGCCGCCAAGAGTGCGGCTCCGGCAGCATCCAGCCAGGGAGCCGAGCAGCCGGCAGCAGCACCGCTGGAGTTCGAAAAGGTTCCGCAGGGCAATGGCGGCACCGGGATTGGTGCTTCGATTGTGAACGCTCCCAACGGGGATGCCAGCCCTGCCACTGGAGCCACGGCTCCGCCGCGCTCCACCCCTGCAGCCGACCCGAATGCTGTCGTGCAGCCGGTGCAGAATTCGACCACAACCCTGCCGGCAGCCGAGGCACCCACCGAGGCCCCGTCCCAGGTGAATGATATTCATCCAGGGCAGGTGCCGGCACAGCCAGTCGTGAACCAGGCCACGAGCGGCAAGAAGAAAAAGGTCAAGGCTCCGAAGGCGGATCTGGGCGCAGAGTCCAGCAGCAAGAAGAAGAAAAAGAAGGGGCTTTCCAAGCTCAATCCCTTCTAGTCTCCTTCCATCGAGGCTGCATTCCTTCCAGCAGCAAACAGCAGGGGCGACCGCGATGGTCGCCCCTGCTGTTTGCTGCCTTTCTTTTTTCCTGTGCCGGTTGCGGCAAGCCGAATCAGCCGGTGTTACGCAGCCCGGCTGCAATGCCGCTGATGGTGGCGGCAATGGCGCGGTTGACCTCCGGCGTATCCTCCCCGGCACGCTTGCGGCGCAGCAGGTCCACCTGGATCAGGTGCATGGGATCGACGTAGGGGTTGCGCAAGCGGATGGAACGAGCAAGCACGGGGTTGGATTCCAGCAGTTTGTTCTGGCCAGTCACCAGCAGCACGGCTGAGATGGTGCGCTGGAACTCCTGCTCGAAGAGCGTGAAGATGCGGTTGCGCAGCGTGGCGTCCGGCACCAGTGTGGAGTAGAGCCGTGCGGTGGCCAGGTCGGCCTTGCCCAGGGCCATTTCCACGTTGCGGATGAGATCGATAAAGAGCGGAAACTCGGTGGCCATAGCACGCAGGGTAGCCGTGGAGCCGCCCTGCGCCACAAACTGCTCGATGGCATAACCCACACCGAACCATGCGGGAATCAACAGCCGGGACTGCGTCCATCCAAAGACCCAGGGAATGGCGCGGAGGGTGTCCAGGCTGAGCTGGCCTTTGCGTTTGGATGGTCGAGAGCCGATCTTTGCGTGCTCCAGCTCCCCCATGGGCGTGGACTGCGAGAAGTAGTCCAGTACGCCGGCGTCGCGCAGAATGTGCTTGCGATAGAAGTCGAAGGCCAGAGCGGACAGCTTCTCAAAGGCCTGCTCCCAGTCCGAATGCAGCTGGCCGGTGAAGTGACCCTCGGGATCCCGGGCATTGGGCCGTGCCAGCGCGTCGAGCGATGCGGCTACCATCAGCTCCAGATTGCGCTCGGCCAGAATCTCATCCGCGTATTTGAAATTGAGGACCTCGCCCTGCTCGGTCAGGCGCAGGGAGCCATCGAAGGCGTCCACCGGCTGGGCAAAGATGGCGCGGTGCGTGGGTCCGCCGCCGCGGCCTACGGTGCCGCCACGACCGTGAAACAGACGAAGCTGGAGTCCTCTCTGGTGGGCAACGCGATGCAGCTCCCGGTGGGCCTTGAAGATCTCCCACGTGCTGGTCAGCATGCCTCCGTCCTTGTTCGAGTCCGAGTAGCCGAGCATGATCTCCTGGGTGTTGCCCCAGGAGGCGAGCAGTGCACGGTAGTCCTCGCGGTCCCAAAGCTCGGCACAGATGGTCGGAGCGTTGCGCAGATCCTCAATCGATTCAAAGAGCGGAACGGGCATCAGGCCGGGCTGGCCATCGGGCAATGACGGAGTGTTGGCAGCAGCGTTGCTCTGGCCGAGGCTACCCTCCAGCCGGACGCCGCAAAGCCGTGCCAGTCGCAGCACGGTCAGCACGTCTTCCACGGACGAGGCGCCGCTGATGACGTAGTGGCGTACCATCTCCGGCGTCATGCCGGATTGAATCTCGGCGATCACGCGGAAGGTGTCCAGAACGTTGGCCGTCTCCGGCGAAAGCGGTGCGGCAAGCGCAGGTGCCAGCGACTCCTGCAGCGTCTCCTGCAGAGCGTGGGCATGCAGGCGGGCATGCTGGCGGATGTCCAGGGTGTGCAGGTGCAGCCCGAAGGTACGCACGGCCAGCAGGATGGGATCGAGCAGGTTGCGGGCGATGCGCAGACCGCGATGGTCGGCCAGCGAGTCGCGGACAAGCTGCAGGTCTGCGGCGAACTCGGCCGCATTCTGGTAGGCGGGCAGCACCTGGGTCAAAGACTCCTGATGCTCAATGGCCGACGACGGCGCAACTGTAGCCGGGCTGAGTCCGCGACGGCGACGGCTGAGCACCAGGGCCGCCTGCAGGCGAGCGCGGACGCAGAGCAGGAAGCGGCGATAGAGCTCGTGCTCGAACTGCGGATTCACGGCACCGGGACGGGAGTTCTCCACGCGCGACTGGTACTCGGCCAGCCGTTCGCGCAGGGCATGGCTTACAGGCACCTGTTGAGCTGAGCTGGTTAGCAGGTCAATGAGCTGCTGCAGGCTCTCTTCATAGAAACGAAGCAGGTGGGCGCGGGCCAGTGTCACCGCGTCACGGGTCACCTGCGGGGTCACAAAAGGATTGCCATCGCGGTCACCGCCGATCCACGAGCCGAAGCTCAGCAGCCGGGGCAGCTCATTGACATGCAGAGACAGGCCATATACCGATTCGAATGCCTCGGCAATCTCGCGATAGAGCGCCGGCAGCGAGGCAAAGATCGAGACATCGTAGTAGTCCAGACCCATCTTGATCTCGTCATAGACAGTGGGTCTGCGGCTGCGGATCTCATCGGTCTGCCAAAGCGAGGTGATCTCGGCACGCAACTGCTCCTCAAGCTGGTTCAGGCTCTGCGGAGCAAGAGGAATCTGGTCAAGGGCATGCAGCAGCTCGCCGATGCGGCGCCGCTTGAACATGACCGAGCGGCGAGCCACCTCCGTGGGGTGCGCGGTGAAGACAGGCACCACATGAACGCGACGCAGCCAGGCAAGCGCCTCTTCCGCCGAGAAGCCGACGCGGCACATGGCTCGCAGCGTGCCTGTGAAAGAGCCGCGCTGGCGGTCGGACTCGCCGCGCAGCTGCACGGCCAGGCGACGACGCTTGCGGTGGTTGGTCTCAGCCAGGTTGATGAGCTCGAAGTAGAAGCCGAAGGCGCGTGTCAACAGCAGGGCGCGCTCGACGGGAATCTGGTGGATGCGCTGCATGGCCTGGTCGGTGTGGCCGGCCTCGGCGGCGTGGGCGCCGGAGTCGGTGGCCTCACGTCGACGTGTTGTGGCCTGGCGAAGGGATTCCACCTGCTCGAAGAACTCTTCGTTGACCTGCTCGCGAAGCACTTCCCCAAGGAGAATGCCCAGGGAGCGGACATCGCGGCGCAGAGGTGCTTCTTTGAATTCAGGTTGTACAGCTTCTAATTCAGCTAAGCGCAGCGACCAGCTTTCAGGATTCCATAAACCAGGCATATAGATACGATTATGCCTGATGCAGCGAAATTGGCCGAGAGTTGCGTCCCAGGCAAGGATGGGATTCCGGGACGAAATAGCAGTCGGAAAGACACGACTGTCCGTCTGGTCAGGCATTTGGTGAGGGGTTCGGCCCGGCGGGAGGGTTTTGTCCTATGATGACTGTGAACTGGGCTGGGCTGAGTTGGGTCCTGCAGGGTTAGGCAGATCCGAGTAGGGGAGAACTGGCAGACAGGGGGCGCAGGCCATGGACGAGCAACGGACAGCAGCACTGGACACAGATGGCGGATGGCGTGGCAGCGAGCGGCTGCATGGTCCAGAGCCGCTGCCAGAGGCCGAGGAGGTCTATCGTCGGTGGCTTGGCTTCCTGCATGACGAGTTTTCGCGTCACCATGCGCCGGAGCGGCGGGCCGAGATTGTGCGCGACCAGCTTTACCAGCTCTATCTGGGACGCCCGCACGGCGGCAAGCCGAATATGAGCTTGACCAGCGAGCTGCCGCTGAATGTGCAACAGATTTCCCTCGATCCGAACAACATTACGCTCGAGGCGGAGCACTATCCCGATGTGCAGCGGGAGCGGTTTGCACAGAACAAGCCGCTGCTGTGGTTCTGGATCATGTTTGACCGGTCGCCGATCGGAATGAACCACTGGCTCGGAGTGCGCTTCCGCTGCATGCTGGGCCGACACCTGTTTGCCCACATGGGCCGCGGCGTCCGCATCGATCACGGGGTGGAGCTGACCTATGGTTACAATCTGCACATCGAGGACGGAGCGATTGTCCGCCATCGCTCGCTGCTGGATGATCGCGCGGCGATCCGGCTGGGCCCAGGAGCCGTGGTCGGCACTTATGCCCGTATCTATACGCACACCCACGACCGCCAGCAATATGACCGCGTGATCTTTGCGCCGACAACGATTGGTGCGCGGGCGCGGGTGGGTGCGCATACTGTGGTGCTGGCCGGAACCGAGCTGGGCGAAGGTGAGATTGTGGGTCCGCACGGCACGGCGCAGGGAGCGGTATGAGGCGCATGCTAAGCTGGGCTTTTGCCGGGATGTGATCCGGTTACGTTCTGGAGTGTGTGCGTGTCGAGCCTGGACCTGGTCATTGCCATCTTTGAGTTTGTGATACTGCTCTTCTCGCTGTCGGCCCATGAGTGCGCGCATGCCTGGACGGCGCTGCAACTGGGTGACCAGACGGCCTATCAGCAGGGTCGGGTGACGCTGAATCCGATCAAGCATATCGACGTGCTGGGCACGCTGGTGTTTCCCGCGCTGATGATCTTTGGCCCGCTGCTGGGTCTGGGGCTGGGCGGATTTCTGGTGGGCTGGGCCAAGCCGACGCCGGTAATCACGCGCAACTTTCGCCGGGTGAAGCGCGACGAGATGGTGACCACGCTGGCTGGTCCGCTGAGCAATCTGGTGCTTGTGGGCGTAGGGTTTCTACTGCTGGCCGGGATAGCCATGATGGGCAGCGAGGGCCGGGTGGCCGTGGTGGCCGCCATGAATATGCAGGTGTTGCTGGAAGGTACCGGATGGCTGCAGGCTCTGGCCCTGATCGGGTATCTGGCGATTGAGGTGAATCTGGCGCTGCTGTTCTTCAACCTGATGCCGATTCCGCCGCTTGATGGCGGCTATCTGCTGCGGAATGCGCTGCCGTATCGCGCGGTGGGCGTCTATGACCAGGTGGGGCGATTTGCATTCTTTCTGGTGCTGTTGCTGGGCGGCTTCTGGATCCGGTTCTTCATGGTGCCGTCCAACCGGTTGATTGAAAGCGGCATTGCTCTGTTTTTGCATCTGGGATAGCCAGAATCCAGAACAAACGGACAGGCATTCTGTGGGAGTGCACCGCATGCGACGAATCGGGAACCTTCTGCGCGAGACGCTGCAACAGACGCTGCAGCATGACACGCTGAACACGGCCAAGGCAGCGGCGTATTCCGGCATCCTGATGCTGTTTCCCGCCGTGCTGCTGTTCACCACCGGACTGGCCGTGATTCCGGAGGGCAATGCGCTTCTGGACCAGGTGCGCGATGCTGCCGAGCAGTTTCTGCCGGCTGACACGATGACGCTGCTGCAATCCTACTTCCAGAGCCGCAGGCTGCACTCGTTTTCCCTGCTGGCCTCGGCGGTTGCGCTCAGCGCCTATGCGGCTCTGGGGGTCATGCTGTCGCTGATGGAGGGCTTTCGGCGGGCGTACCGGTTGCCGCAGGATGACTGGGGATTCTGGGAGCGGCGCGCGCGCGCACTGCTGCTGGGGCCCATTGCGCTGGTG
>JAKBAG010000306.1 GCA_021809235.1 Acidobacteriota bacterium | reverse complement strand
TCAATGACAAAGGCACGTTGCGGATGGATTGCGCGCAGATTGCAGCCGGTGTGGCCGAGTAGATGGCGCTGCCGCCGCGTCTGCTGTAGGGGGTTCGATCCGGGCTGTGGCGGAGAGGGTGGGATTCCCATCTCGTCATTGATAATAAGGTAGATATATATGTTGTCGGCCTATTGTCGGGATTTTGGGGGCTATAATGGGGTCGAGATATTGGAGACTTCAAGATGCCCAAGGCCACGCTTATGGTTCGCTTCAAGCGGCTGTCCGATACAGCCTGGATACGGAAGCCGGCCGTGTACGGCTCGACCGGGCGTGTGAAGTCTGGATTTGCGCTGTTCAAAGATATCAAGACAGGCGAATCTCGGGTCGAGTCTATCGGAGAGAACTACTCGTTCGAAATTCGTGTAGAAGATGGTCGCACAAAGTATGAATCTGCCGGCAAAAACGCTGCCGCTGCTGAAGCAAAACGCCTGCAGATCGAAGCCAGATTCAAGGCTCGCGCGATCTCCGAAGCAGCCGGTCTTGTCGTCGTCGATCCATCGTCGAGGGAGAAGAAACGGTTGCGTCTGGACGACACTTTCGACGATTACATTGAAGACGCGGTCAAACGAGGCGCGCTGGAAGCCAGGGATCAGGCTATCCTCGTCAGGCAGGAGTTCCTGCGCCTTGTTCCCGTCACCTTTGCCGACGAGGTGACGCGCGAGCGCATACTTGCCTACGATGCGGCGCTGCGTGCGCATGGTCGCTCCAACCGCACCATCGCCAACAAACGACAGCGGCTGCAGTCGATGTTGCGCTGGAGCGGTGTCGATCCGAAAATATTTCCTCCGAGGCCGAAGTACGAGAAGAAGCTGCCAACGATCTACACGCCGGAACAGCTTGCCGGATTGTTTCGCGTGGCCACACCGTATGAGTCTATGGTTTGTGACATGGCGATGAAACTGGGACTGCGGGATCAGGAGATACAGAACGCTGAATTCACGGACATCAGCTGGCATGAATCCGTCTTCCGCATCCGCAGCAAACAAAAATTCAACTTCACGGTGAAGGACTACGAGCAGAGGGATATTCCCATTCCGCTCGATTTTCTCAAGAAGCTGAAAGCCTGGAGGGATACCCAGCCGGACCAGAATCTGATTGTCCCCACGGCGAAAGGCAAGCCCAACAAGAAGCTGCTGGTGATGGTCAAGCGCATGGCGCGGCGCGCTGGAATCGAATGCGGCTGGTGTGAGAACTGCATCCGTGGCGCAAAGGGTGAGTTGGGATGTGGGGAGTTCGAGTTGCACAAATTCCGCCGTACCTGCATCACAACCTGGCTCAGAAACCGCATTGACCCGCGCACGGTGATGGAGTACGCAGGACACTCGGATCTCGAGACGACCTTGCGCTATCTGAGGCCTGCTGCTGCGCAGGAACGCATTGCCGAAGTGAGCGAGATCAAGTGGTATTAGCTGGACGGCAACACTGAATCTCTGACGTTTCAGAATCGGAGGACGAGACCGGAGCCGAGCTGCATCTGGTTTCGCACGCTGGAAGCAGCGATCCAGAACTGGTATCCGCCGCGTCCTGCCATCCGTGTGCTCCGAAAGGTGTCCTGAGCTGTTGGAATACGACCTCAGAATCAGGATTTGCTTCGATCAAAATGTCGGCAATCCCAGGGCTGGACGGTATCGGAAATTCGCTGCTAGAGTTGGTCTGCCCGCACGATTGGCAGGAAGGTACTCGTATGCGCTCCCACTTCCCCTTCGCTGGCAAGCCAGGCAATTTCTCTCTCCCCGCTCCCCGCCCGCTCCTTGCGTTGCTCGCCGTCTTCTGTGTAGCCGTCGTACTGTCCGGCTGTGGCGGCTCTTCCAGCCAGACGGTCCAGCCAGGCGCGACCACGGTGGTGGTGATGGCATCCAGCACGGCCAACGATGCACTGGTGGCGCTTCCGCTGACGTTGCAAAGTCTGACGCTGAAGAGTCAGAGTGGAAACACCGTCACCGTCTTCTCCACGCCGATCGGTGCCGAGTATATCCACCTGAACGGAAATCCCCAGCCGCTGGTGACGACCAGCATTCCGCAGGATACCTACGTTTCGGCCTTTGCCGTATTCGGCGGTGCTTCGCCAACGTGCGTTGGACTGCATCTGGTGAACTCGGCGTTGATTTCGGGATCGACGCCGGTTGTGACGGTGAACCTGCCGCAGCCGATCCAGGTGACGGGAACGGCCATGGCCATCGATCTGGATCTCGATGTCTCGCAGTCGTTCCAGTTTGCCGGCGGCTGCACCCTTGGAGTCTCGGTGCCGCTGAATCCCACCTTTACGCTGACGACAATGAACATTGCCGCGCAGCCGACGAACAGCACCAACGGGCGGTCGGTCGGAATGTATGGGGTTGTCACTGCGGTGAATGCCGCGAACGGGGCGTTTACAGCCAACGGACTGGGGCAACCGGCGGGTCCGGGGGCCGTCTGGCAGCTGTCCACCAATGGCAGCACAGACTTTTCTGGTGTGAACAATCTCTCCGGGCTGAGCGCCGGTCTTCCGGTGGATATGGATGTCTCCTTGCAGCCCGATGGCAGCCTGCTGGCCACGCGCGTTGCGGTGATCGATACGAATACGGCCAATGTGGACATGCTGAACGGCGAGGTTCTGTATCAGGGCGTGCGTCCGTCCAGCCTGCTTGCGCTTTCCAATCTGGCTACCGGAGCGGTAGCGGAAAACTTTGCAGCGGTCGGATATGCCCAGGCAGCCTCGCAGATCTCTACCCAGTTTCCGAATGTAAAAAACCTGCCCTTCCCTGCGGTCTTTCAGGCGGCCAGCGCCACTCCTGGGCAGAATCTTCTGGTTGCGGCTAACATCTCGTTTGCTGCCGAGTTTTCCACGAACTCGTTCCCGGCCACTACGGTGGAACTGGTGCCGCAGACGATCAATGGTACCGTGACGGCCGTCTCCGCCAGCGGTGGATTTACGGTCTACACGGTCACGCTTGCGCCCTATGATCTGTTTCCCATTCTGGCCGCGGCGAATGCCGGGCAGTCGGGGGTGCCGACCGCTCCCAACACTGTCCAGGTCTATGCCGACAGCAGCACTGCGGTTCTGACGCCGGTGAGCACCGGATCGGTCT
>JAKBAG010000046.1 GCA_021809235.1 Acidobacteriota bacterium | reverse complement strand
TTCCGTCTGGCCCCGCAGAGCTGGGACATGAGTGTGCCGCATGCGGGCGTGGCGGTGGAGCGGGATGCACATGCGCCGAAGACATTCATGACCAGCAGTGGCCAACAACTGCACGGGGGCGACTACGTGGTGCTGAATGCGATTGGCTCGCCGGTGCTGGCCGATGGGAAGTATCTGTATTCGCCGCAGACAAAACGGATCGAGGTGCAGTGGATCCAGGGGATTGGAAGCGAAAAGGCGGCGGCACCGCAGGCACGGCTGATGGCGACCGTGATCAATGGCATTCTGAGCCGGAAGCTGCCGTGGGGACTGGTGCTGATGGGCGTCTTTCTGGTGATTGGCGTGGAACTGCTGGGCATCCGGTCGCTGACCTTTGCCGTGGGAGCGTACCTGTCGATCGGGACGACGCTGGCGATCTTTGTGGGCGGCGTGGCGCGGTGGATGGTGGACCGGGCATTGGCGAAGACGGGTGAGACGACGGCGGAAAGCGAGGTGAGCGGTGGCTCGCTGTATGCCTCGGGTCTGATTGCAGCCGGAGGCATCATGGGCCTGGTGGGCGTGGCGATCAAGGCGTACGAATCGCTGACTGGCCGGGAGGTGCCGCTCCAACTGCCAGAGCATACGTGGCTACATCATGACTGGGTGTCGGTGGTGATGTTTGCAGCACTGGCGTACTCGCTCTATTACTTTGCGCGAAAGCCGATGCCGAAGCAGGAGTAAACCGCTGGAATACGCAGGGCTGTGAATCTTCAGGGCAGGCTGCGCAGGTGGCGGGCAGCGTCGGTGGCGGCGGGGCTGGACGGGGCAAGCTCGACAGCCTGCTGGAAGGCCAGACGGGCATTGCCGGACTGGCCACGCTGGACGAGGATCTGTCCCCAGTAGTTCAGCGAGGCAGCGGCCAGTTCCGGGGGAAGCGTGCCAGTGTGGGCGCTGGTGGCGGCGTGGCGGGCAAGCCAGGCGAAGTCGGCTTCGCATTGTGCACGGCGGTGATAGAAGGCAGGCAGGTGCCAGCTGGTGGCCGCGCGCATGAATCGAACTTCGGGATTGTCGGGCGCGGCGGCGACTGCCTGATCGAGACGGGCCAGGCCCTCGGTGGCGTTGCGGTGCAGATTCCAGATCTGCCAGTCGTGCGCGGCATCGAGAAGCTGGAGGCTGCCGTGGTAGGCTTCGGCGGTGGGATCACCCGGATAACTCTGCTCAAGACTGTCCAGCGCGGCATGGGCGGCGCGGTCGGCACTGCGACTGCCGGTGGTGAGCATTCGGAAGTAGGCGGTGCGGGCTGCGGCCAGCTTCTGTGCGTAAAGGTCCGAGGCAGATTCGCGGTTCAGGGCAGTCGGAGGGGGCGTGGGCAGCAGCGCGTGGGCCGGCATCGTCGCAACGGCGAGAGCCAGAGTAAGCGATCGGATGAGCGACGAGGTAAGCGGCAAGTCGAGTATCCACCGCGCAACGGGTGGTAGCGCTGCCCGGCCGGAGAGCGGGAGCCGTGCCGAAGAAGCCAGGATGCGGGGGCAGCGAGGGAACATCATCCTCCTCCAATTCTAGAGCCTCGGGACACTTCCGGGCTGGCAGTCGGCCAGCCGGGTAGCTAGCCAGGCTGATAGCTGCGATCCTTCCAGCGGGCTGGCCGGCCGAGGAGTTTGCGTGTGAGTGCGGTCCACTCCAGGACCAGCAGAACGAGGATGCCGAGCGGATGGAGCAGGGCGCTGCGCATGGGCTGGCGAAAGCGTACGGCAGAGGCGATGCGCTGGATGAGTCCGAAGCTGAGGGCCGTGAGCGCGAGCTGATAGACACGGGCGTTGCCGGAAGACAGGGCCCAGAGCATGAGCGGCAGCGGCAGCAGCTGGCCAAGGCCAAACAGCAGGGTGAAGATGCCGATGCGCGAGGGCGCGGCAATGCCTTCGGTGGCATTTTTGCTGAGTCCGCTCCATACCTGGGCAGCATTGCGATACATGCGGCAGGAGGCGTCGGCGCTGAGATCGTAGAGGTGGGTCTGGATGCCGTGGCGGCGGAAGAGCTGCGGCAGCAGAAGTCCGTCATGCATGGTGGTGCGGATGGCGGAGTGGCCGCCGGAGTCGTAGTAGGCGGAGCGGCGAACCATCAGGAACTGGCCGCAACCGGCGGCAAAGCCCGGTCGACGCGTGTAACGCTCACCGACGAGCGGCAGGAAACCAAGAAGGATGAAGTGAATGAGCGGCAGAAGGAGCCACTCGAGCCAGGTTTCGGTCTGCTGGCGGGGGAATCCGGTAACCATGCCGGTGGAGTCCGGATGCAGCTCGGTGAGCATGCGGGAGAGAGCCAGCGGTCCGAGGCGAACGTCCGCATCGAGGAAGCAGAAGACCGGATGGGTGGCGAGCGAGGCCAGATGCCAGCAGGCATGCTGCTTTCCGTTCCACCCGTCAGGTAGCGGCGGGGCCGTCTCCAGGCGCAGGCGCGGATCGGAGGTTGCCAGCGAGCGGACGATTTCGGCGGTGCGATCGGTGGAGGCGTCATCGAGGACGATCAGTTCCAGAGTGACCTGCCGGGAGGCAAGAACAGACTGGATGGCGGCGGCGATGGAGCGCTCCTCATTGCGGGCGGGAATGAGGACGGAGACGGGCAGTAGCTCGGGATTGTCCCGGCAGAGGCAGGGACGGCGAAAGAGGCGGATGTTGGTGAGGAAGATGAGCAGGGGGAGCGCGGCGGCAGCAAGCGCTGCCCAGGCCAGAGCCAGGGGGAGTGAGGTCATGGGTGCAGGCTTCCGTGATCGGGTTGGTAGGGTCGTCCGGTGACGAGACTGAGTGTGCGCTTCCAAAGCTCATAAATGCCGCCAATGCCGGAGCGGCCCTCAAGCAGGGGAACGAAGGCATCGGGGGAGCGCTCGATGGCGAGCATGGCCAGCTCGTCGAGGGTGGCAGCCTGGGCGTAGGCAAGCAGATTGGTCCAGGTGCGGGGCTGCTCCATGCGGCCGTCGGCAATGTGGAGGGGTTCGCCGACGTTGACGAGAATCTCCGGAAGTCGCTCATTCCAGAAGGTATATTCGATGGCGACCGGCAGGCAGGTGATCCGGCCGGAACGCGACAGGAGTGTGCCGAGGCCGGAGCGAAACTCGATGGGACGGCGGCGAACATCCTGAAACTGACTTTCCGGGGTGATCCAGAGCACGGAGCCGGGACGGGCAAGCACCTGGCGACCGGCACGGAGAAATTGTGCCGCGCCCCGGGGAGTGCCGTTTTCGACCGGAAAGAAGCCGAGGGGTCGAAAGATGGAGTAGTGCTGGAGGGCGGTAGCGTCCATGGGCGCGTAGTGGTCACGCTCGGGTAGAAGCGACTCGGCCAGCAGAAGCGCGACAAGCGGATCCCACCAGGAGGCATGGTTGCCAAAGAGGACGAGCGATTCCGCCTGACGGGGGATGCGGTCGGCATTGGCGACGCGCAGGGCATGGAAATGGTGGCGCATGTGCCAGCGGGCATAGAGACGGAAGAAGGCAAGACGACGACGGGCGGGAGCCGACAGCCCGGCGGGGGGCGACGCAATGGCAGCGAGTTCGTCCATGGCAGGGGCAGTCTCCGGGGCAGCGCGCGATAGGCAGGCCGAGCTTTGCCGATGAGCGCAGTGCCCTGCTTGTAAGGATGCCAGAGATGCGGGGACGTTGCAGCGATGGGGATAGGGAATTTGATGGCCTGAAAGGCTGTGGCAGACAGGGTATGCGAGAGCTCGATGGCGAAGATTCCGTCGCCGTGCAAGATGCTGCGCGCCAGCCTGATGCTGGCCTCTGCACCGGAGGATCGACAGACACTGGCTCTGGAGACTGGAATCCGCGAGGGAAAGAATAGTGCGGCAGACGGGCAGGAATCTGAGGGGAATCGAACAGGTAAATGTCTACCCCCGGGGCGGAGGATTTCCGTTTTCCTGCCCGTTGCCCTGGAGTTGCGCTTTGCGGCGTGGCAGCAAGGTGCAGGCAGTGGGCTGGAAGGGAGCGTTTCAGTAAAGCAATTTATTGGCGGCAGAACAGAGTTGCCAGGCAGAGTGGTATGACCAGCGGGCGAGATTTTGGGCGGAATGGATCGTGGAATGCCGTGAGGGAATGGCGGATAAAATGCTATATCTATTCTGCGGATAATGTATGCAACATGAGCTGGATAAATGCTATGGATATTGCGCAAATGTGAGCTTTGAGGCGGGCCGATGCCGGGACGGGTTGGGCGTAAGCCGGAGCTGGAGAGCAGAAAGCAAGCCTATTGTTTTCAATAGATAGCTTCTATGGTTTTCGGGAGGTAGATTTGGGGCTGCGTGCTGTGGATATTGCGGAAGATTGACTATACCGATTCAATCGATTGTTTGGAAATAATTCCATCGAAAGGTTGACAATCGTTTCAAACATTCGATATTGTTCATCGGTGCTGCAGAAATAGATTTTATTTCGCCGAAGGGATTTCGGTGAGTCGTTGTGCAGCCAGGCTCATGGAGGGGACTTCAGAGAGCAGAGGGAAGACAAGAGAGCGGGACTCGCCAGCGTGGCAGGACTCGTCGGATTGCCCAGGCAGAGCATTCAGCAGAAGTTACGGAGCAGGCATCCAGACCGGAGCAGATCCGGCGGAGGAACCAGGATGAAGCAACGCGATTGGTTGAGTGGCTGCGGAGGGCAGATGCAACTTATTTAACCTGGAGTATTTCTCAGGAGACCGCATGACTAAGTACACGCGGACAGCATATGGATTGGTCCTCCTCACCATCGTATGCCTGTTCTCAACGACGATGGCTCGTGCCCAGTCGGTCTACGGATCGATCTTTGGTACGGTTACCGACAAGACGGGTGCCGTGATTCCTGGCGCCACGGTTGTGGTAACCGACGAAGGCAAAGGCACGAAAGTAACCGTGACCACCAATGCAACCGGTGATTACACGGTGTCTCACCTTATCCCTGACACGTATGACGTGCAGGTTACAGCCAAGGGATTTGAGACTTCGACGGTGAAGGGTATCGTGGTGCTGGCGGATACATCGCCGCGCTCGGATATCACGATGGGAGTTTCGAGTGCGGGAGCGCAGACGGTCACCGTCAACGCGGATTCCGTTCCGGAACTGAAGACCGACCGTGCCGACGTTTCGACGATCTTCAACTCGCAGCAGGTGAACGATCTGCCGGTTGAGGGTCAGAACTATGCCAACCTGCAGCTTCTGCTGCCGGGTGCTCAGCTGCTGGGCTGGTCGCATGCTGCGGACGAAAACCCGCAGGCATCGCGGCAGATCCAGATTGACGGTCAGGCCTTCGGTGGCGTGGCCTACGAGCTGGACGGAACCGACAACCAGGATCCGATTCTGGGCATTATCGTCATCAACCCGTCGCTGGACTCGATCACCGAGTCGAAGGTGACGACGCAGAACTTTGATGCCGAGCTGGGCAAGGCTGTGGCCGCCGTAGAGACGGTGCAGACCAAGTCGGGTTCGAACAACTTCCATGGCAGCGCGTACGACTTCCGTACGGGCAATGCCAACCTGGCGAAGGATCCGTTTGCCGGAGCGCCTGCGCCGGGTATCAAGAACAAGTTTGGCGGCACGATCGGCGGGCCGATTCTGAAGAATCGTCTCTTCTTCTTTGGTGCGTATGAGGGTCAGCGTCAGAAGGTGGGATCGACGGCGACCAACACGCTGCCGAGCAAGATCCTGACGCAAAGCTGCTTGGGTCAGATCACTGGTCCCAGCGGAATTCCGGGTTGCGATTTCAGCGAGTATCTGACCGCGCTGGGCAGCAAGGGAATGATCTACGACAACAGTGCGGCGGGCGGGGGCAAACCCTTCGCTGGCAATACCATTCCGACCTCGCAAGTCAGCAAGCAGTGGCAGAACATGCTGACCTACCTGGAGCCGTATGTGCTGAAGGAATCCGGTGGCGATCTGAACGGTCTGGATGCCAACTCGGTGGAAGCCGGCACGGGTATTTTCAACAGTGATCTGTGGACGGTCCGCGTGGACGGCACGATCAACGACAAGGCGAATGCGTTTGTACGCTTCTCGCGCTGGACGGATACGCTGGGCGGTGCTCAGATGTATGATCCTGCCGGTGGTGGGGTGGGTGCAGGCGGTCCAGGCTTTGGCATTGGCGGCTACGGCGGCCAGTCAACAAGCGCCGACGACAGCCTTGCCATTGGTTCCGACTATGTGTTCAGCCCGACCCTTGTGGCTGACCTTCGTCTGGGCTACTTGCGCTACAACATTGCCGACCAGAAGAACGACCAGAGCACGGAGTTTGCCAACACGCTGGGCATTCCGGGCATCAACTTCGGAACGTTCTTCACGGGCGGTTCGCCGGGCTTCTTCGTCCAGACTCTGCCGGGCGGCGCCCAGCAGCCACTGTATGGCGACGGCCTGAACATCAGCCGTTGTAACTGCCCGTTGACCGAGCGTGAGGACCAGTTCCAGATTGTGAACAACTGGACCAAGACGATCGGCAACCACGAGATCAAGGTGGGCATGGATCTTCGTTACGGACGGAACCTGCGTGTTCCATCGGATAACGATCGCGCCGGTCTGCTGAACTTCAACGCGCAGGAGACGGCGCAGAACGGTGCAGGCGGCACGGGCCTTGGCTTTGCTACCTTCGCCCTGGGCGACGTGACCAGCTTCAACCGTTACGTTTCCACCTCCACCAATGCCAAGGAATTCCAGAAGCGCATGTTCTTCTATGCGCAGGATACGTGGCGCGCCACCAACAAACTGACCGCCAACATCGGCCTTCGCTGGGAGGGATACTTCCCGGAGACGGTGAACGGACCGGGCAACGGCGCGCTGATGAACCTGACGGATGGTTACCTGCATGTAGCCGGAGTCGGCGGCATCGGGTCCAACATGGGATGGAACTTCCAGCCGAGCAAGATGTTCGAGCCTCGTCTGGGCTTCGCCTACCAGATCGACGAGAAGGATGTGATCCGCGCTGGTTACGGACGCAGCTTCGACATCGGTGTCTTTGGATCGGTCTTCGGACACGTGGTGACGCAGAACCTGCCTGTTCTGGCCAACCAGAGCATCAGCAATGCGGGCGGCACGACGCAGGCCTTCTGTCTGGGTTCTCCGACGGACAATCCTGGTTGTAATCCTGCCAACGATGGAAGTGCGCAGCCGAGCGGCGGTGGTCCTTTGGCCTACGTTCCGATTGCTGTGCCCAGCAGCGGCCTGCTGCCGAACCCGGGATCCCTGGTTACGAGCAAGGCGCGTCCGAATCCGATGCAGTACCCGACGCTGGATGCGTGGAACGTCTCCTACCAGCGCGCTCTGACGCCGACCCTTTCGCTGACGGTAGCTTACGTGGGCAACAAGGGAACGCACACCCTGAGCGATGGGGATGGCAACAACACCAACCCGAACGAGGAAGGCATCTTCATGCCCGGCTCGATGAGCATCAATGGTCAGACGCTGCACTGGGATCCGACGGCCCCAGCCAAGCCGACCGCCACGGGTGCGACTTCGAATCCCCTGTATCTGCAACGCTACTACGGGATGAAGCTGCAGGCTTGCTCCGATCCAAACTATATGCAGCCCACGGATCCGAACGGGCTTCTTCCGGCTGGAGCCTGCGGATGGTCGCAGGGAATCAGCTACTACGGTGACAACCAGAACACCCACTTCAACGCGCTGCAGATCACGCTGGCGCAGGCGATGTGGAAGGGTCTGGCTCTGAATGCCAACTATCAGTATGCCCATGCAACGGACTTCGCCAGCGGATACTCGACCTGGAGCCAGTCGGTTGCTTATGGCAATGACAGCAACGTGCGCCACCACTCGGCGACCCTCTACGGCAGCTACGATCTGCCCTTTGGCAAAGGCAAGCAGTTCCTGCCGGATGCCAACAAGGCTACAGATCTGATTGTCGGCGGTTGGGAGCTGAGCGGTACCTACAACGTGGCCAGCGGTCTGCCGTTCAGCCTATCGGTGAACTGCTCGACGGCAGCCGGTCCGGACCTGCCGAATGGACCCAGCACGGGTGCACCGTGTTACCCGAACATTGCTCCGGGGATCAAGCTGCACACCCACCTGAGTTCGTTTCATCCAGGCTCGGGCTGGACCTACTATCAGCAGGTGGCTCTGAACAGCAGCGGATTCTCGGATCCGGGTCTGGATCAGATCGGCAACGGCGGTCGTAACCAGTACTTTGGACCGGGCTTCTACAACGCCGATCTGGCGCTGCTGAAGAACATGAACGTGTGGCACAACGTACTGACGCAGCTCCGTATGGATGCGTACAACGCGTTCAACCACATCAACCCAGGTAACCCTGGCGGTTATATTCTGTCCACGGGCACCATTACTGGCGAGGCACCGGGACCTGGTCCGCGCCAGCTGGTATTCTCAGCTCGCGTGCAGTTCTAACCATCGACGCAAGGCAACGATTCACATGGGGAGCTTCGGCTCCCCATGTGAGTTTTAGGAGCGGGGTTCGGAGGCTAGATCTCAGAGGCAGGGCCCTGGAAATGAAGGCCTAGACTGGAATCAGGTAAGCAATGGGACCAGGCGGGATGCAAGGAGGAACTGGCAGGTGGAAAGCGAATTGACGACCAGGAGCAGAGGGCGAAGAGCGGCTGGAACGCTGCTGGTGCTGAGCCTGGCGTGCGGTGTGGCCGGTGCGCAGGCGGCGACGGGAGATCCGGCCAACGTGCCCGCAGCGGGGCCGAGCTACCAGCAGGCGCAGCAACTGGCATCGCATGGCAGGCTGGAAGCGGCGATGGCAGTGTTGAACGTGCTGGCGCAGAAGCAGCCGGAGCCGGTGGGTGTGGAGCGGTTGCGCGGCGAGATTCTGTATCAGAAACAGATGCTGGTGGAGGCGAATGCGGCCTTTGCCCGGGCGCTGGCGGAGGATCCGGCGGACCGTGAGGCGATGGAGATGCGCGGGGTGACGCTGTACCGGCTGGCGCGGCCTGCGGAGGCGATTCCGCTGCTGGAGCGCGCCAACCAGACGGTCAGCTCAGCGAATATCGATCCGGAGTATGTGCTGGGGCTTTGCTACATGGACGTGAAGCGCTATGACGATGCGCGGCATGCGTTTGCGCAGCAGTTTGGATTTGCCCCTGACTCCCCGGCGGCGTATGTGGCGACGGCGCGGCTGCTGCTGCGGCGGGAGTTTACCGCGGAGGCGATTGCCTTTGTCGATCATGCGCTGGCGGTGGATCCCAGGCTGCCGATGGCGCACCAGTTGCTGGGCGAGATTGCCCTGGCGCAGGCGAATCTGCCGAAGGCTATCGCGGAGCTGGAGAGCGAGGAACGGCTGAATCCGCTGAATGGGAATCTGTATGAGCATCTGGGGGATGCGTATGTGCGGAACGGGCAGTATGAGAAGGCGCGCAAGGTGCTGAATCGGGCGATTCTGCTGGAGCCGAATGATACCGGACCGTATATTCTGCTGGGCGAGGCGCTGACGGGATTGGGCGAGCCGGCCGAGGCGGTGCATTATCTGGCGCATGCCGAGCAGATGGATCCGGGCAATGCGGTGACGCATACGCAATTGGGACGGGCGTATCGGGCGATGGGCGAGCGGCAGCTGGCGGCCCGGGAGTACGAGACGGCCGTGGCGATCCAGCACCGGAATGACCCCAAGCCGGCGCAAACACAGGAGAAATGACGGTGCTGGGCGGCAGGCGGACGGTTTGGTCGGGATGGACTGGGGCTGGCTGGTGGCAGTTGGCAGCGGTCTGCTGCAGTTGCATGGCGGCGGTGGCGCAGCAGCCTTCGGTGCGGAGCCTGCAACAGGCCAATGCGGCCTTCCATGCCGGATATGCGGCGCTGGAGGCGCAGAAGCTGGATGTGGCACGGGCGGATTTTGCCCGCGCGGTGAAGCTGGCACCGACGGTGCCGGAGGGGCATATGGCGCTGGGCGCGGTGCTGGTGCAGTTGGGCCGCGTGCCGGAGGCGATTCCGGAGCTGAAGCAGGCGCTGGCGTTGAAGCCGGACGATGCGGGCATCCGGAACAATCTGGCGCAGGCCTATGTGGCTGAGGCGCGGAGTGCAGGAAGTGCGGCTGCGGCCGAGGCGGCAATGGAGCAGGCGGTGGAGGCCAATCCCGACGACCCGACACTTGAGGACAAGCTGGGTTCGCTGCTGGGGCAGCAGAAGCAGTGGCCGCAGGCGGAGGCGGCGTTTCGCAAGGCGCTGACGCTGCCGGGAGCCGATGCGGGGCAGACGGCGCTGGAACACATGCATCTGGGTGTGGTGCTGAGCGAGGAGCAGCAGTGGACCGATGCCGAGCAAGAGCTGCGCACAGCGACGCGCATGGAGCCGGCCAATGCGGAGATGGCCTATCAACTGGGGCTGCTGCTGGGCCGTGAGGAACGCGACGAAGAGGCAGTGGTTCCGCTGGAGACGGCGGTGCATGCGTTGACGGGTGTGCCGCCCGGCGCGGATATGGCGCTGGCGATGAGCTATCAGCGGCTGGGGCGGCAGCTGGAGGCGATTCCGTATTTTGAGAAGGCAGTGGCGACCAACCCGAAGGATGCTTCGGCGCTGAACAACCTGGGTTTGGCGCTGACGGAGACGGGCAAGGCCAAGGAAGCGATTCCCTACTTTAAGCGGGCGCTGGCAGAGAAGAGCGGCGACGCGGTGCTGCATGAGGACCTGGGGGTGGCGTATATCCAGATGTCGGATTTTGCCGGTGCCATTGGGGAGTTTGAGGCGGCCGAGAAGCTGGATGGCAGGAATCCGGAGCTGCACTATGATCTGGGGCTGGCCTACAAGCTGAAGGATCGGATGGACGATGCGGTGAGTGAGCTGAAGCAGGCGGCGGCACTGGACCCGCGACTGCCCGATCCTCCGTATACGCTGGGCGTGCTGGAGATGCAGATGGGGCGTCTGCCGGAGGCAGCCGACTCGCTGCGGACGGCGCTGTCGCTGCGTCCGCAGAATGGAGATGGATGGGCGATTCTGGGCAGTGTGCTGCATGAGCTGCACCAGTCGGCGGAGGCGGAGCGCGCACTGCGCCGGGCGATGGAGCTGATGCCGTCGCAGCCGGGACCACGGATTACGCTTGCGGCGGTTCTGGCTGAGGAGGGTCGCCAGGCTGAGGCCAGGGAGCTGCGCAAGCAGGCAGCCGAACTGACGCGGGTGGCGGTGAACCGGCAACGAGCCACCTTCAGCGTGAATGCCGGTAACCAACTGTTGCTGCGCGGGCAGATTGCCGATGCGGTGGGGAGGTTCCAGGAGGCTGTGGCAGCCGATCCCGGCTTTGCCGAGGCGCACCGGCAACTGGCGCTGGGCTATGAACGGCAGGGACGGACGGCGGAGGCTGCAACCGAGCGGGCCACGGCAGCGAGGCTGGAGGCTTCCGGCACAGGAACGGCACAGCCGACAAGCGCCGGTCCGGGTACTGCTGCGCAGCCTGCTACGGGCCAGCCGAATTCGACGCAGCCGCAGTAAGCTCAGCCGCAGAGGCCTGGCTTCAGGCCTTGAGCAGGTCCTCGATGCGAGCCGGCAGCCGCCGCACCCGCACGCCGGTGGCGTGATGGATGGCGCTGGTGATGGCGGGAGCGACACCGGCGAGGCCGATTTCACCGATACCGCGCGCGCCGTACTCGCCCATGGCGTAATCCGGATAATCGAGGAAGTGAACCTCGATGCTGGGACTGTCGGCGGCGGTGCTGACGATATAGTCGGCGAAGTTGTTGTTGATGGGATGCGCGTTGTTGGGTTCGTATTGGGTGGATTCGAAGAGCGCCATGCCGACGCCCATGACGGCAGCACCCATGATCTGGTTGGCACCGGCCTTGGGGTTGAGGATGCGACCGGCATCGATGACGGAGACGATGCGGGTGACGCGCAGGCGGGCGATGCCGGGATCCCAGGTGACCTCGGCGAAATGGGCTCCGAAGGAGTGGGTGGAGTATTTGCGGGCCTGCGGCAGGGTGTAAAGCGGGTCAGACTGGCCGGCGCCGTGGACGGCCTCGACGTTGGCCAGGCGGAGCAACTGCTGGAAGGGCTGGCCGGAGCTGGCAGGCTGGGTCCGGATGTGGACCATGCCCGCGGTGAAGGCCAGGGAGCTGACGGGCTTGCCGTGGAAGGGCGAGCCGGGCGTGCTGGAGGCCAGCTCCAGCATGGCGCGCATGGCCTTTTCAGCGCCGTCGGCGATGGCAGGGGTGATGGTGGCGGTGACGACGGAGCCGCCGGAGGTGGGACCGGGAATCAGCGAGCTGTCTCCGAGGACGACCTGAATGCGGTTGAGCGGCAGGCCGGTCTTGTCATTGATGACCTGGGCGAAGATGGTATAGGTTCCGGTGCCGATGTCCTGGGTGGCACAACTGGCGCGTGCTGATCCATCGTCATGGAGCGATACCTGCGCCTGCGCGCCGCCACGGAAGGCTCCCCAACTGGCGCCGGCCACACCCCAGCCGAGGATGAGGTCGCCGTGCTTCATGGAGCCAACGGCGGCGGTGCGCCTGCTCCAGCCGAAGTGTTCGGCACCGACCTGCAGGCACTCCTTGTAATGCCGGGAGGAGAATGGCTTGCCGGTGCTTTCGTCGATCAGGGTGTCGTTCTTGAGGCGCAGTTCGACCGGGTCCATGCCGAGCTGGACGGCCAGCTCATCCATGGCGGATTCGACGGCAAAGAGGCCGGGAACGGCTCCGGGGCCGCGCATGGGAGTGGGTGCGCCGACGTTGCGGCGGACGAGCGCGGAGGTAACGAGCAGGTTCGGGGTGCTGTAGAGGAATGGCGTGGCCTCGCCGCAGTTCTCGCGGAAGTCGTCGCCGAGCGAGGTGTGGTTGCGGTAGTCCTGATGCAGGCTGACGAGCTTTCCGTCCTTTTGTGCGCCGATGCGGATGCGCTGCTGGGTCTCCGGACGGTGGCCAACGGCAGTGAACATGAGGTCGCGCGGGACGTAAACCTTGACCGGGCGGACGAGCTGGCGGCTGGCGATGGCAGCCATCAGGGAATGGGGCCAGGGAAAGAGCTTGCCGCCGAAGCCGGAGCCCATGAAGCGGCTGATGACCTGGATGTTTTCCCGCGGGACGCCGAGCATCTCTGCCATGACGTTGAGGTGATTGACGACGCCCTGGGAGGATTCGTAGAGGGTGAAGCGGTGCCCGTCCCAGACGGCGACGGTGCCGTGCATCTCCATGGGGTTATGGGTGACGGTGGGCGTAACGTAGGTGGCATCGATCTGTACGGGAGCCGAGGCAAAGGCGGTTTCAACGTTGCCGCGCTTGCTTTCGGTATGTAGCGGGAGCTCTTCGGTCTGGGGGTCGTTGAGTTCTGTGGAGACGTTGGGCGTTTGTGCCTGGTAGGAGACCTGGACGGCTGCAGCAGCGGCCTGGGCCTGCTCGAGGGTTTCTGCTACGACCATGGCGACATACTGGCCGTAGTAGCGGACGATGTTGTCGGCAAAGAGGGGTCGGGATTCGCCGGCGCGACCGCTGTAGCTGCCGGGTCCGACGTGATAGAGCGAGGCGATGTTGCCGTGATGGAGCACCAGCAGGACGCCGGGCATCTTTTGCGCCTTGGCGGCGTCGATGGAGAGAATGGTGCCGCTGCCGATGGTGCTGGCCACCGGCCAGGCATAGACCAGTCCGGGAAAGTGGTAGTCGGCGGCATATTGCGCGGTTCCGGTGGTCTTCAGTGGGCCATCGATGCGCGGCGTGGGCTTGCCGATGACCGAGTGGTCGGACGATGCTGGCTGCGAGGCAGGGGTGTCGAGGATCGCTTCAGGCATGGTGAAATCTCCCTGTTCATCGGGCGGTGCAAAAGTGCGCTCGCCCTTACCATACCTGAGATGCAGGACGGAGGGAAAGCGGGAATCGAGAAGCGGGCGGAAATCGATTTTGTGGGGATGAATCAGCGAAGCAGCCAGAGCTCGCTGACGAGCAGTCCACCGAGATGCCTGTGGCGCTGGATGCATTGCCATCCGGAGGCGGCCAGAGCCGAAGGGTGGTCGGGCAACTGCTGCGGCTGGAGGCCGGTGAGCCAGCCAAAGGCTCGATAGAGGGCGGCGACGAGCGCTGCGGCCAGTGGTCGCATCCAGCCGCGGGCAGGGATGGCGAACTCGGAGACGATCCAGAGGCAGCCGGGCGCGGCGAGCGCACTCAGGGAGTGGGCAAGCCGGGCCACTTCCGGGGTGGTCAGGCAGTCGAGGAAGAAATGGGTGGCGATGCAGTCCGGGGTGAAGGGCAGGGATGGATCGGACGGGGACGTTGTGTTCCCGAGATGCAGATCCGGGAGGCGCAGATCGGCCAACTGCGTGGTGAGCCGATGTGCGGCAGCCACAGCGGCGACGCGACGACGGAGCGCGGTCAGCATCGCCGGGCTGCCGTCGATGGCATGGACGCGGAGGTCCGGGTGAGTGGCTAGCAGGCGCGCGGTGAAGCGGCCGTCGCCATCACCGAGGACCAGACCGTAGCGGCAGTGATCCAGGCGGGAAAGAAAGTGGAATCGGCAGCGCTCCAGCGCCGGACCAAAGCTGAGGTACTCCATCCAGCGATAGGGTGCTGCGAGGCGGTTGAAGTTGGGCGCAGTGCCGACGGGAGCGGTCACAGGCCCGGTCGCCCCAGGAGCAGAAGCAGCGGCGTGAGCAGTACGAGGTCCGCGGCAGCGCGCAGGACGAGGGTACCGAGACGGAGCCGGTGGTGCTCCAGCCAGGCAAGAAGCAGGGCGCTGGCAGCCATGGAGAGCAGAAACCATCCGGCAGTGTCGGTGTGTCCGAAAAAAGCCAGCAGAGCTGCCAGGGATGCGGCAGCGGCAAGCGCGAACTGGCGCAAGTAGCCGCCGCTGTAGCCTGCATCCCAGCGCTCGATGAGCCAGCAGTTGAGCCAGGCAAGCAGGAAGCAGGCGGCGACGGGCGCGACGAGCACGGCGTATCCGCCAACGGCACGCGTGGCCGCAGGAGCTGCGCAGACCAGGGCAAAGATGAGTCCGACGAAGGTTTCCTTGGTGAAGAGCTGGCGCAGGTGGCGGATGCGGAGAGCAGGCGGTACCTGGCTGGTGAACGCTGGGTTGGCAGCCGGTGCAGCTGGATGGGCCGCAGGTGCCGACGCAGCGTCGTCGTCGGCAAAGTGGAGAGATTCCATGGGGTCTGCTGCAGCACTGCGGCTGTGTATTGCGAAGAAGTAGACGGCGGCGGCCAGGGCCAGAAGCGCATCGCGGTTGCGGATGG
This sequence comes from Acidobacteriota bacterium, assembly GCA_021809235.1. Classification (GTDB taxonomy): domain Bacteria; phylum Acidobacteriota; class Terriglobia; order Terriglobales; family Acidobacteriaceae; genus Acidicapsa. The sequence goes on along the minus strand of JAKBAG010000046.1, from coordinate 382 downwards.
TCGGCGGCATCCGATGCAGAACCAGCGCCAGGGCAACGGCGAGGCTGAGAATGGCGGCGGGCAGCAGGATCTGGCGGTGCTTCCAGTGGAACCAATGACGCTGGCGGAGCGGCGCCAGGGCGCGCTTGGCGTCCATCAGGCGATCGCCCAGGTAAATGGACCAGGTGCCAAGGCCGAGCGCGACCGGGACCCAGAGCGGCAAATGAACATGGGTGACGCGGGCCAGCGCCAGGCACCAGCAGACGGCGACGGTGGGAGCATCGAGGCTGGTGAGGTGCCACCAGATGAGCAGTCGGCCGGGGCTGGGTTGGGCGGTGGCGGCAGGGAAAGACGGCGCGTTCGAGGTGGGAATCTCCCGCAGCAGCACACTCTGATTGTACGG
>JAKBAG010000305.1 GCA_021809235.1 Acidobacteriota bacterium | reverse complement strand
CTCACTGCCAACCGCAGCACCGCCGCTGCTACCCCGCGGCAACACGTACACATACGCCACATCGCCGCTCTGCCCGCGCACATGGATCTCGTTGCCTGCCACCAGCGGCAACACCAGCGCTCCGCTACCTGTCGTCTTTGCCGCGGGCATCGCCCACCCCGCCGCCGATGCAGCCAGCAGCAGCCATCCCAAGCCGAAACTCCATCGCTCCCAACAACTGCCGCTGACTCTTGCACGCATAGCCACACACTCCGAAACCGCACGATTTTTCCTGCTGAGCCCATGGCTGAAGACTGCTGCCTGCAAGCTTATCCACCGACGCAGACAGCCAGGAAAAGATGCGCAAAACACACCGCCGCCCACACCCGTCCACAAACACACCACAATTTACCCAGTAGGAAAGTTGCCGCCAATGTACCACGAATCCGACTTCGCGCCACAACATTCGCGCAACCGTCCCACCCCAACCCGCGACCCAGGCATCGCCATCGCGGCTTCCTGCATCCTTCCTTACAGGCGTCAGTCGCAAAATCCGGAGGCTTTCTCCAAGAGGAGGCAAGCTTCGGCATCCAGCGGCTGTCCACCTCCACCCATCCCCGCATTCGCCCCGGAGGTCCGCTCTGTCGGAAAAGCATCTCATCCTCGCCCTTGCACTCATCAGCGCCGCGCTTGTCGTCGGCAACGGCCTCCACTCCCTGCTCTTCCGACTTCTGCGTCGTGGCCAATCCGAGCAGGAGCGGCAGCAGTTCGGACTGCGCCGTCATCTGGCCCTGCCTGCCCGCCTCATTCTGCTCGCTGTTGCCGCGCAGCTTGTGCTTCCCATGCTCTCCGGCCTGTTGCCCGGCCTACTGCCGCCGCTAGTCGCCCAGTTGGAGTGGCTCGTGCGCATTCTGCTCATTCTTGCTGGCGGGTGGCTCGCCATCGGTGGCATCTACGTCTTTCAAGCCATCCTCCTGCGCCGCTTCGACATCACCGCAGCCAACAACCTCCGCGCCCGCCGCGTCCATACCCAGATGCAGTTCTTCCGTCGCATCCTCATCGCCATCGTTGTCCTGCTCGATGGTGGCGTCCTGCTCTGGAGCCTGCACAATCATGACCTCTGGAAGTACGGCACCGGACTGCTTGCCTCCGCAGGACTGGCCTCGCTGCTGCTGGCTGCCGCTGCCAAATCCACCGCTTCCAACCTTATCGCCGGCCTGCAGATTGCCCTCAGCGAACCCATACGCATGGACGATGTCGTCATCGTCGAAGGCGAGTGGGGACGCATCGAGCAGATCACCAGCACATACGTCGTGGTCCGCATCTGGGACGAGCGCCGCCTCATCGTCCCCTTGAGCTATTTCATTGAAACCCCGTTCCAGAACTGGACCCGCAGCACCAGCCAGATCATGGGGACCGCATTCCTCTACGTCGATTACTCGGTCCCGGTCGAGCCGCTTCGCCAGCACCTGCAGCAGATCGTCGCCAAATCGCCCCTTTGGGATGGCCGCGTCTGCGGTCTTCAGGTCACCAACCTCACCGAGCGCACCATGGAGTTGCGCTGCCTGGTCAGCTCGCCCGGCTCTGGAGAAAACTTTGATCTGCGCTGCCTGGTCCGCGAAGAGATGATCGCCTACCTTCGCGACCACTACCCGTGGGCACTGCCTACGCTGCGCATCCAGTCCTGTGCTGACAGCAAACCCAACAGCAAGCCCGACAGCACGCTCGACGTCCTCTGACCGCACACACCCGCCGCGTCGCGCTCAAACCCCTTCTGTCAGTGCAGCCGCCGTCTCCCGCGTAGTCATCGCGATATACACTCCCGAGGCCAGAATCAGCGCCGCTCCGGCCATTCCGTAGCCATCCGGCAGCACCCGCCACACCGCATAGCTCACCGCCGTCCCCGTCACCAGTTGCGTGTAGTGGTACTGCGATACATTTGCCGCCGTCGTATGCTTCACCGCCACATAGAAGCACAGCGTACCCAGCGCGCAGAAAAGCCCCATCGCAGCCAGTCCCACAGCCAGTCGCGGCGTCACTGCTGCCGCGCCCCACACGCCCATCCACCCCAGTCCAACCGCCGCCGTCACCAGCCCGCTGAAGAACGCCAGGCTCTCCGGCTGTTCGGTTCGCGTCAGCACCCGCGACCACACCATGTTCGTCGAAAAGCAGGCCACGCACACCGCGCAGGCACCCACCCCTGTCCAATCCCAGCCCGCCTGCGCACTCCACGGATGCACCGCCAGCACCACCCCGCCAAATCCCGCGCCAATCGCCAGCGCCCGCCGCCAGGCTAACCCCTCGCCCAGCACCACGGCAGAGAGTAACGCAATCACCATCGGCGCCGTAAACACCAGGATGTAGAACAGCGTCAGCGTCAGGTGCCGCAGCGCAATCACCACGCACACATTGTTGGCCATGTCCAGGCAGGCACGCGCCAGTTGCAGCTCCAACCGATGTGGCCGCAGCCGCTGCATCTGCCCGCGCACCGCCATCCACACGCCCAGGAACACCGCCATCCCCAGCCCAAGAAATGCGACCATCTCGTAGGCCGGCAGCCCGGACTCACCCACCAGCTTGATCGAGCTGTCGGCCAGCACCCAGAAGGTGAATCCGGCCACGGCATAGCCGATCGCACCCAGCTCAGAAACCCCACGCCTCACCATTCCTCGTCCATCCCTGAACCGGTCCTCGCTCCAGTCCTCGCTTCAGCCCTCACTGCGCCCCGGAAAAAGCGAAGGCGCAGCAGCCCCGGTCACCCTACCCGAAACTCCTGCGCCTGCTGAACCCCGTCGGCCTTTGCTTAGTGCCTGTTCCCACTTCCGGGATGGTGGCGACGAGAGGCCCTTTTACCCAGATCAGGGAGTGGGAGTGACAGATATCGGGTATATCTGAGCGCCGAGTGACGCAGAGATAGGAAAACGGCCCCCGTCCCTTCGGGTTGCGGGGAAAATCCGGCCATACGTTCGTTGTTGTCCTCGGTTGTGGGGCCGCCACAGCCTTCGGACTCCGCCTCGTCTGGCCCGACTTTCCCTCGCAATGCTATCCACCCCAGAAGTGGAAAGTGGCCCTAAATATCCAGATTCTTTACATCCAGTGCATTGTCTTCAATAAACTTCCGTCGTGCCTCCACGTCCTCGCCCATCAGCGTGGTGAAGATTGACTCC
>JAKBAG010000045.1 GCA_021809235.1 Acidobacteriota bacterium | reverse complement strand
GCGTTTGAAGCCGGCGTTTCCATTCCCATCCCGTCGAACTCTGGATCCACGGCTTCGGCGGCCAGTGCCAGTCCGGAGGCAATGGACTCCATCTGCTCCCGTTCGCCCGGCTCGTCGGCCGGCTGCCCGGCCTGTGGCTGGACGGCTGCCTTGCGCGCGCGCAATGCCTCCAGCCACTGGGCGTAGGTCTGCTTTGGCTGCGGACACACAATCCGCCGCCACTCCCGATGGGTTGCCTCGGTCAGGTACACCGGTACGCCCAGTCGACGGGCCATGGCGCCCAGTCCGCGTACATGGTCGGAGTGCTCGTGAGTGATCAGAATCGCATCGAGCGTAGCTGGATCGATCCCGCAACCCTGCATCCGGCGACAAAGCTCACGTGCGCTCAGCCCGGCATCGAGCAGGATGCGCGTGGAACCGGCTGTGAGCACGGCGCTGTTGCCGCGTGAGCCGGAGGCCAGTACCGTGAACTCCACCATTCCCTCAGCATAGACCCGAAGGTCTTCGCCTGCCTGTGGAAAGCCGGTCCCTGCCCGCGAGCGTTCCCCGGCGGAGTGAGCGTTACAGACACGGCCAGGCCGGGGAAAGGCTGACGGGAATCCTAGCGAGCCTGGTCGGGGCGAGGCGAGTCCGGATAGGTATAGAAGCCGCGGCCTGTTTTGCGTCCCAGCCACCCTGCGGAAACCATCCGTACGAGCAGCGGGCAGGGACGAAACTTCGGATCGCCGTGGCCCTCCTGCAGCACCCGCAGGATATCCACGCAGACATCCAGACCGATGAAGTCGGCCAGCGTCAGCGGCCCCATCGGATGGGCCATCCCCAACTGGAAGACCGCATCGACGGCCTCGGCCGTGGCCACGCCCTCCATCACGGCGAAGGCTGCCTCGTTGATCAGCGGCATCAGCACGCGGTTGGAGACAAATCCCGGCGCATCGTTGACCTCGATCGGCGTCTTGTCGAGCGCCCGCGCCAGTGCCTCCACGGTGGCATAGGTCTCTGCCGAGGTTTGCAGCCCGCGAATGATCTCCACCAGCGCCATCACCGGCACCGGATTGAAGAAGTGCATCCCGATCACCTGCTGCGGCCGCTGCGTCGCCGCTGCCAGCCGCGTGATCGAAATCGACGAGGTGTTCGTCGCCAGAATCGCGCCCTCCGGCAGCAGCGCATCCAGCTCGACGAAGATCTGCCGCTTCAGCTCAAAGCGCTCGGTTGCCGCCTCCACGGCCAGCTCCACCCGGGCCAGTCCGGCCCGATCGGTGGTGAAGCAGATGCGCTCCAGCGCCGCTGCGGCTGCGGCCTCGGTGAGCTTGCTCTTGCGTACCTCCCGCGCCAGGTTTGCCGCAATCGACTGCCGCGCCCGATCCAGTTGCGGCTGGGCCACATCGCACAGCGTGACGGCAAAGCCTGAGCGCGCAAAGACGTGGGCAATGCCGCTGCCCATAGTTCCTGAACCCACCACGCCAATGCGGCGGGCTGGTGTGGATTCTGCCTGAGAGGGGGAGAGATTTGCTGCATCCATAGAGAATTGGCTCCGGAATCGGTCAGGAATTCTGCCTCCGGCCCGGGCTTGCGGCAGGAGGCAACGGCTCATCCTATCAACCGCCGCACGGCGCTGTCTTGCCGCCTGCTGCAACCTATTTCAGGCTTCGCTTGCCGCCAGCAGCAGGCAGGTAATGTTGTCCTGTCCTCCGGCCCGGTTTGCCGCCTGCACCAGCGCGCGGCAGCGCTCTTCCAGAGTGCCACCGGCGCGGAGAATTGCGGCAATCTCCTCATCCTTCAGCTCGCGCGTCAGCCCGTCGGAGCAGAGCAGGTAAAGGTCGCCCGGCGCCGGCTCCAGCGCAAACAGATCCGGCGTCACCTGCCGCTGGGTACCCAGTGCCCGCGTGATGATGTGGCGCAATGGCGAGCGTGCCGCCTCGGCACGGCTCATCCGGCCCATCCGCACCTGCTCCTCGATGAGCGAATGATCCTGAGTGCAGACCTCCAGCCGCTGGCCGCGCAGCCGATAGCACCGACTGTCGCCCACGTTGACCACCCACAGCCGCTCGGCGTCGGCCACGGCGGCCACAAGAGTTGTGCCCATGCCGCTCAGCCGCAGGCTGCGCTGGGCCCTGGTGTGGATGGCGCTGTTGGCCGCATCCACGGCCTCGGCCACCACCTGCTCCAGTGTGCCCGACTGCGGAGCCTGCACCGCGCTGCGAAACTCTGCCAGCAGCCGCAGCACCTGCTCGACGGCCAGCGTGCTGGCCACCTCGCCACCGGCTGCGCCACCCATCCCGTCGCAGACCACATACACGCCGTCCTCCACCGAATAGCCGAAGGCATCCTCGTTGGAACTGCGGCGGCGGCCTCGATCCGTGAGAGCGGCAGCGGTATATTGGAGCGTCATGCTGGACATGGCAGTCGAAACGGGGCAGACAAGCCCACACTGCAGTGTACATCCGCACGGAAACCCCGCAACCGGCAATCTTTGCCCAGCTCAGTGGCCCGGCATCGATCCGGAACCGGATGCCGCGGTCGGCTGCGCTTTCTCTCCGGGCAGCGCAGGGGCTGGTGGCAGATCAAACACCTGAATGGCGCCCTGACGCAGCACGGCCACGCGACGGCCCGATGGCGACAGCGCCACATTGCCCCCGGCATCCAGCAGCGGGTCGGCATCGACCACAAACTCCAGTACGCCGTCGGCGGTGTTGTACACCTGCACCTTCTGGCTGCGGATGGTTGTCGGATCGATCGGATTGCCGGCAGCAATCGGCTGGCTCAGCTCCAGAGTGGTCCGGGCAAAGCGCAGCCGATCGGCGGCAAAGCTGAGCACCGGCCACACGCTGGTCGCGGGAATCTCCTTGTGCCACAGGACGGTCCGGTTCTGCCGAGACAGCATCACCAGCGCCCGCGAACCATCGTCGCCGCACGGGGTGGCCAGCAACAGACCGGGAGCCACCGGGTCCAGCGGCGGCAGGCACACCGAGGCAATCTTCCAGTAGGGCTGCGCATGGCCGGTCAGATCCGCATATCCGATCAACCAGTCCATTCCGTCACCCCGCTGCAGCTGGTAGTAGCCCTTCTCGCTCAGCGGCACGTGGATGGGACCGCTGGTATGGCTGATCAGCATCACGCGCCGAGTGGCCATGTCCAGAATCCGGATCAGGTGATCGACCGGCGCCGGTCCGCTCACCGAGCCGCTTGCGCTGAGCAGGCTGGGCCGCCTGGCCTCCGGCAGCGAGGATGGCTCCTCGGTATCGGCCACCAGGTACCGGTCCTGCGGATCGGTCTCAATCAGGTCAATGGGTCCGGGAAAGCGCAAAAACGGCCGCAGCCGCAGCCCCGCATCCCCCACTCGCAGCAGATTCCCATCGCGCAGCAGGAATCGCCCGTCGTGCAGCATCCACACATAGCGGTCGGTGTCATGCAGCGTCCAGAGATCCTCGGCCTGGGTCTGCCCGGTTGCAATATCCAGCACCACGGCGCGGATATGCCGCTCATAGGGCGGAACCTGCCCGCTGCTCGAAGGCCGAGCAATCAGCCCCGGCACGCGAAAGGTGAACAGCAGGTGGTCCTCATCGAAGAAATCCAGCGAGACCTGGCTGATCTGCTGCGTCATGTAGTGCGCTGCCGGCGGGGCAAAGCCCAGCGGCGCCACCGGCAGGCTATGGCCGGCCAGCAGCAGTCCCGGCTCCTGCGGCTGGGCCTTCTTCTTTTTCTTGTGATGATGCTTTCCGTCCAGCGACTCCGGCTGCCCTGGTGTCTGCTCCGGCTGCGGCACCAGCAGACTGGAGTCCGGCTGCTGTGCGCCTGCCTTCGCTGCCGGCGCACCCGCCAGAGCGACGGCCAGCAACAGGGCTGGAACCATCCACTTCCGCATCCTCTGCATATCAGTCTGTATTCTCTCCGATTTTCCCAACCTTTGCGCATCCCCAGTATGGCTTCCTGCATCGCCGCCCATCCGACACACGTCCAGAGCCGAGCCAGGGCGCAGTCCGAGGGCCATCCACACCCGTCCCGGTGATAGAACTGAATCAGGAATTCCGATCCGCAACAGCGATTCGCAGCAGCGCCCAGGGCAGGAGACAGGCAAACCATGAACACCGACCGGAAGCAGCATCCACCGGCCATCGCAGCCCATCCGCCAGACTCCCGCTGGCTCGGCTACGCAGCCTGCGCCGCAGCCGGTTGCCTGTGGGGAACCGGCTTCTATTTTGGCAAGATTGCCCTGCGCGAGATGAGTGTCGCGCACATGGTCCTCTACCGCTTTCTCTTTGCCTCGCTGGGCATGCTGCCCGCAGCCTTTCTGGATCGCAGCCGCCGTCGCTGGCAGTCGGCCGAACTGCGCATCCTGCTGCTCTCCGCTCTGCTGGGTATTCCCATCCAGTTCCTGCTGCAGTTCCACGGTCTGGCGCGTACCACGGTCAGCCATGCCGCGCTGATGGTCGGCACCATGCCTGTGCTGCTGGCGGTGGCCGCCGCCATCTTTCTCGGCGAGCGCCTGGACTGGATCGGCTGGCTGGCACTCTGCGGCTCCACAATCGGCGTCGGCTGCATCGTCCTCGGTGGCCATCCGGCCTCCAGCTCCGGCTCGCGGCCCACGCTCGCCGGAGATCTGCTCGTCGTCCTCTCGCTGGCCATCGCCCTCGGCTGGGTGCTGATGAACAAGCGCCTGATGGACGTCCACAGTCCACTGGCCGTCAGCGCCTGGAGCATCCTATCCGGCACGGCCATGCTTGCCCTCTGGGTCTTCACGGTGGACGGGCCGCCGCCGCTGTCACACGTCAGCCTGGCTGCCTGGCTGGCTTTAGCTGCCAGCGGCCTGCTCTGCACCGCCACAACCACCTTCCTCTGGAACTGGGGCATCCACCATGTGCCCGCCTCGCGCGCCGGCGTCTTCCTCAACATTGAACCGGCACTCGGCTCCCTGCTCGGTGTCGAGCTGCTGGGCGACCGACTGGGACCGCTGGCATGGCTCGGCGGCGCGCTCATTCTGGCTGCCGCCATCACACTGACCACCCTCGGCCACCCTGTCGAGCCGGAAGTCCTGCTGGAGTAGGGGTTTGCGGGTGGAGGGATTTGCGGGTGGAGGGCCCAGCGCCCTTATCCGCTGCCTGTGGGAAACAACTCTGCGCCTTATTTGATATAAGTACATCGATTTCCCAGCGAACTGCCGATAAGCAGGACAGCATTCCGGCGCAGACCGGACCGGCGCGCACCGGAAGTTGTATTTCCAGCATGATTATCCCCGGAGGATCTTCTCGTGTCCCTGATGTGGAGTTACACCTGTTCGGTCGGTATTGAAGCCATGGACGACCAGCACGCCGTGCTGATGGATGCCATCAATGAAGTACTCGCCGCGCTCGCCCACGGCGCCGACCAGTCCACCATCACCACCTGCATGCAGCGGCTCATCACCCTGGCCGAGCAGCACTTTGCCAGCGAGGAACGGCTGCTGGAACTGCATGGCTATCCAGAACTCGACGGGCATCGCATGGAGCATCGTGCGCTGCTGGAGCGCCTGCATGAGTGGCAGGGCAAGCGTCCGCTGGCCGGGTATCTCTCCACCTGGCTGGAAAATCTGCGCGCATGGTTCCACAATCACACTGAAGGCGCCGACCGCGAATACGGCCCCTGGCTGCAGGCCCGCGGCGTCCGCTAGCAGCCCCTCTGGCTTCATTCCACCTCAGTTGCCAAAGCTGGAAAACGCCAGTTGAGCCTCCAGCGGATGTTGCGAGCCTACCCGTGGCTCGGTGGCCAGCGCATGTACCAGCCGCTCCAGCACCAGCCGCTTGTCCGGGGGCGAGCTTCGCAGCTCCAGGTCCGCCTGCGCAATCAGACGCAGGCCGCGCGTCAGCTCTCGGCGGCTGCGGAAGCGCCGCGCCTGCCGGATCAGGTCCTCGGCGGCAAAGGGCGGCATGCGAAAGCCCTGCCACAATGCCTGCCAGATGGCCCGCGAATCCCGCACGTTCTTTTCCAGAATCACGAGCATCTGCCGATACGTCCGCGCCAGCATGTACAGGTGGCCAATCGCCGCATCCTCGCCGGCATCGGTGCTGTTCAGCAGCCCGTGCAGCAGTTGGATGGCGCGGACCCGGTCCCGCGCGCTGATCGCATCCGTCAGCTCATAGAGTGACCGCTGCCGCGCGCTCAGCACCATCGTCTCCACATCGCCCATGGTGATCCTACCCCGACCACTGGTATAGAGCAGCAGCTTCTCCATCTCGGTGGCAATCAGCATCATGTCATTGCCCAGCGAATCCACCAGCTCGCGCGCCGCATCGGGATCCATCCGCGTCTGCTGCTGCTGCGCCGTCTCGGTGGCCCAGCGCATGGCGTCGTTTTCCTCCACGCGCGCCAGTTCCACCAGCGCGTAGTGCTCCCCCAGGGTTTCGCGCAGGCGCTCAAATTTGTTCTTGTCGTCCATCTCCATCCGGCGCGGATCACCGGGAATGCTGAAGTGGTCCGCCACCAGCACCAGCAGCGCCTGCGGATTCGGCGACCGCGCATACCGCTCGAGCTCGGCAAACTCTTCTTTCTTTGCCCCACGCGTATAGAGTTGTCGCAGGTTCCGCACCATCACTACCTGAAAGGGAGCCATCAGCGACGGCGTCCGAAGCAGGTCCAGTGCCTCAAAGATGGTCTGCGAGGCCAGATCCACTTCCGCAAAGCAGAACTCCCGCAGATCGTCCGGCACAAAGGTGCGCAACACCGCCCGCCGACACCGATCCTGCAGAAAAATATCATCCCCGGCCAGCACGTAGCCGGCACGCAGCATCCCCGGAGCCGGTACGCCGCCCTGCATCGACGCCTGCGCCGCTTCCAACTCGCGCACAAAGCGGTCGGCGGCGGCAAAACCGATTCCCTGTCTGCCCTGCGTCATTCGGGATGGCTCCTCGCTCGCCGTCTGCGCTGTGCCTTTGCGCGCTCAGGTTACCGCGCGCCGCAGACCGGCCTCTCAGCAATCAGCATAATCGTCCCGCAGCGTTGGGCATGAGGAAAATCCGGTCCTAAACTCCATCCCGCCATCGCAAAGAAAACATTCAGCGAATGACCGGCGAAAATCCGTCGCCCTGCAGCTGTGGCATGCTGGAATCAGGAGTATTCTCATGCATTCGCAAGCCTCGTCCGGCACGGACAGCGTACCCGGTAGCAGCACAGCGGGCAGCAGCACCAATCGACTTCAGGAGGCGGCGTCGTCCTATCTCCGCTCCGCCCGTCACCAGCCCGTCCAGTGGTTTCCCTGGGGCGAAGAAGCCTTTGCGCATGCCCGTGCCGAGGATAAGCCGATCCTGCTCGACATTGGGGCCGTATGGTGCCACTGGTGCCACGTCATGGACCGGGAATCCTATGAGAACGCTGAGATTGCAGGCATCCTGAACGAGCACTTTATCGCCGTCAAGGTGGATCGCGACGAGCGGCCCGACGTGGATGCCCGCTACCAGGCTGCCGTCTCCGCGATCAGCGGCCAGGGCGGATGGCCGCTGACGGCCTTTCTGACTCCCGATGGCCGACCCTTCTTCGGCGGCACCTATTTTCCTGCCGAGGAGCGCTACGGCCGTCCCGGCATGCGTCGGGTACTGCTGACCATGGCCGACGCCTGGCGCAACCGCCGCGAGGAGGTGCTGGAATCGGCCGCCAGCGTGATGGCTGCCGTCGAGCAGAATGAAAACTTCTCCGGACGCGGTGCCTCACTTAGCCTCGCGCTGACTGACAAGATCGTCGCCTCCATCCTGAAGCAGTACGATCCGCGCAATGGCGGCTTCGGCTCCCAGCCCAAGTTCCCTCACCCGGCAGCACTCGATCTGCTGCTGGACGTGGCCGTCCGCACCGGCAACGAAGAAGCCCGTGAGGCCGTGACCCAGACCCTGCGCCGCATGAGTCGCGGCGGAATCTATGACCAGCTTGCCGGCGGCTTCCATCGTTACTCGGTCGATGAGCGCTGGGTGGTTCCCCACTTTGAAAAAATGCTCTATGACAACACCGAGCTGCTCCGCTGCTATGTCCACGCCTACCAGAGCTTCGTGGAGCCGGAGTTTTCCGCCACTGCGCAGGAAATCATCGCTTGGCTGGACGCCACCATGACCGACCGTGCTCTCGGTGGCTTCTTCAGTTCCCAGGATGCAGACATCAACCTGGACGACGACGGAGACTACTTTACCTGGACCCGGGATGAGGCGCGCGCCGCGCTCTCCGATGCCGAGTTTGCCATCGCCTCCCGCTACTGGGACATCGGCGAGTTGGGCGACATGCACCACAACCCCCGCAAAAACGTCCTCCACGTCCGCTTTTCCCTCGACGATGTGGCTCGCGAAGCCGGCGTGACCCCGGCAGAGGCCGCACAGTTGCTGGCCGCGGCCCGCCAGCGCCTGCTGGCCGCCCGCGCCCAGCGTCCCACCCCGTTCATTGACCGCACGCTCTACACCGGCTGGAATGCGATGGCCGTGACCGCCTACCTGGAGGCTGCGCGCGTCCTGCGCCTGGCCGACGTGCGCAGCTTTGCCCTGCGCTCCCTGGACCGGCTGCTGGGCGAGGCCTGGGACGGCGCACTCGACCTGGCCCACGTGATCGCCTACCCGGAAGCCGCATCTGCGCAGCGGGTGCCCGGCAACCTGGACGATTACGCTTTCACCGTTCACGCCTGCATGGATGCCTGGCTGGCTACCGGTTCCATTGAGTACCATCGCGCCGCCTGCAAGCTGGCTGACGCGATGATCACCCGCTTCCTGGATCGCACCGCTGGCGTCTTCCTGGACCTGCCCGTGGATCGCACTAACCAACTCGGTGCGCTCACTGCCCAGCGCCGCCCGCTGCAGGATGCTCCCACTCCAGCAGGCAACCCCGTGGCAGCTGCCGCACTGCTGCGACTGGCCGACCTCAGCGGACGCACCCATTACCGCGAGATTGCCGAGGATGTTCTTGAGGCCTTTGCCGGCATCGTTGAGCACTTCGGCCTCTACGTGGGCACCTATGCGCTCGCCCTTAACCGCCTGCTGCTCGATGCCGTGCAGATCGTTGTCGTCGGTGCTGAGGAAGCGGCCACGCGACTGGAGTCGCTGGCCACCGCACGCTTCGCAGTCAACAAGACCGTCATCCGGCTACAGGCCCGGCAACTGCTGGCGGAAACCCTTCCCGAATCCCTGGCTGCCACCATCCCGCAGGTACCGCTTCCGCAGGCCGGCTCAGCCTGGGCGCTGGTCTGCCGCGGCAACACCTGCCTGCCGCCCATCCGTGATCCGGATCAGTTGCTGGACACGCTGCTCGAGACCCTGGAACCAAAGGCCTGATATCAAGGGGCGGAAACCCCGAGTCGGAGATTCCGTCTGGATGCGCCCATGAGCCGCGCCGTGTCCTGCCGCGGCTCACTGGCCGGTAAAAGGATTGTGCTCCTCGGCTGGCAGCGCTGTCAGGTCCGCGGTGCGGGGCTCGACCACCCGATGCTCCGCTTTCTGCCCGGTCTGCTGCGCTGACGCGGACTCCTCCGACTCCGCTGTGCCGTATGCGCGAAACGTGCGATAGGGATCGCCGGGCAGCATACCGCGCTGCTCCAGCGCCAGACGAATCCGGCGGCGAAACTCCCGCACCGGCCCGGCCTGCTGCCCGGCTCGCGTGCGGAACTGCACCGGATAAACGACCTCCGGCCCGCGAATCGCATCCACACCCAGAACCTGCGGATCGGCCAGGAAGTCGGCGGCAAAGCGCGCATCGTTGCGCACCGCCATCGCCGTGGTCCGCAGCAGCTCCAGAATGGCGTCCGGCGGCGCGGAAAAATCCACTGACACCGGCACCGTGGCCTGCGAATACTCCCGGCTCAGGTTGGCCACCGTGGTGATCTGCGAGTTCGGAATCACATACAGCGTTCCATCTCCGTCGCGCACCTCGGTCCGCCGCAGCGTCATCGCCTCCACCACACCGCTCATCCCGCTGATCCGCACGGTATCCCCGATGTTGAACTGGTCCTCGAGCAGGATCAGCGTCCCGTTCAGAATATCCTTCACAATCGTTTGCGCCGCCAGACCCACGGCAATTCCCGCCACGCCTGCCGAAGCCAGCAGCGGCCCCAGATCCACACCCAGAATCAGCAGCCCCTGCAGCGCCGTCAGCGTCCACAGTGCGGCCTGCAGTGTGGTGCGCAGAATCGCCGAGAAGGTCTTCACCTGCGACAGTCGCAGCGTGCTGGCATTGTTCCGCTGCGCCACCCGCACCATGTGCCGCGTGGCCAGCGTGATGAACCGGCTGAGCACCAGCGCTACCAGTACCACGGCGATCAGGTTCGGCAGCTTGACGTGCACGAACTCCTGACCATCGCCGGCCCACTCCTGCAGCACCCGGCTGAAGAAGCCAGGCTGCAGTGCCGGAGCCATGGAAAAAAAGAATGCAGCTGTCACGGGATGACCTCTGCATTCTTTCTATACCAGCGATAATCTGCTGCGCCAGCACGGAAATCCGCGCTCAGGCACACTGCGCTCACACAAACAGCGGAGCCAGCACCAGCGTCACGGTGGCCAGCAGCTTGATGAGCACGTGGAGGCTGGGTCCGGCCGTGTCCTTGAACGGATCGCCCACCGTGTCGCCGACCACCGCGGCCTTGTGCGCATCCGATCCCTTGCCGCCATACATCCCGGTTTCGATCAGCTTCTTTGCGTTGTCCCACGCGCCGCCGCCGTTGTTCATCAGCATTGCCAGCAGGATGCCGCTGATCGTACCCACCATCAGGAATGCAGCCACGGACTCGGCTCCGGACAGATTCACGACATGCGCCATGTTCGGCGGCAGGTCGCTGCTGCTTACCAGATGGAAGTGCGAGCTCAGGTGGCGGAACAGCATCCCGATGGCCACCGGCATCAGCACTGCCAGAGCGCCCGGCTTCACCATCTCCTTCAGCGCGGCTCCGGTCACGATATGCACGCAGCGGCCATAATCCGGCTTGCTTGTTCCTGCCATGATCCCGGGATTCTCGCGGAACTGCGCACGCACATCCTGAATCACCATCTCCGCCGCGCGGCCCACCGCACGAATCGCCATCGACGAGAACAGGTAGGTCAGCATCGCGCCCAACAGCGCGCCCACAAACACCGGGACATTCGCCAGGTTCACGCTGGAGAAGCTCCATCCAGCAGGCAGCGTGAATCCGGCAGTCTCCAGCCGATGCCGCACAATGTCATGCACTGTCTCCAGATAGGCGGAGAAGAGTAGAAATGCCGCCAGCGAGGCCGACCCGATGGCATAGCCCTTGGTCAGAGCCTTGGTCGTATTTCCGGCCGCATCCAGGCAGTCGGTGCGGTCGCGCACCTCGCGCGGCTGGTCGCTCATCTCGGCCACGCCTCCGGCATTGTCGGTAATGGGGCCGAAGGTGTCCATCGCCAGAATGTAAGCCGCGCTCGACAGCATGCCCATGGTGGCAATCGCCGTACCAAAGATGCCCCGCGCATACTGCGAAATTCCCGTTGCATCCTGCAGTCCGAGCACACCGAAGTAGTAGCTCAGCAGCAGCGCCGCGCTGATCACGACCACAGGAATCGCCGGTGTCTCCATGCCAACGGCCAGGCCGGTGATGATGTTCGTGGCCGGTCCTGTCTTGCAGGCCTCTGCAATCGATTGCACAGGACGGAAGCGCGTCTCCGTGTAGTACTCGGTGATGGAGACAAACACAAACGAGGTAGCAATCCCGACCACGCCGGCCGCCAGCAGCCACCAGCGATCCTGCAGCAGGAAGTGTACCGCCAGGGCAAAGCCGCAGAGTGCAAGCAGACTCGTCACATAAAAACCGCGGTTCAGCGCATGCATCGGATCGCAGTCCTCCTTGCCGCGCACCACACTGATGCCGATCATCGAGGCCACAATGTTGATCGCGTGCACGATCAACGGAAACAGAATCCCCTTCACGCCCAGCACCGGATAGAGCGTTGCTCCCAGGATCATCGCGCCTACACTCTCGGCTGCACTCGATTCAAAAATATCCGCACCGCGTCCGGCGCAGTCGCCCACGTTGTCGCCTACCAGGTCGGCAATCACGGCCGGATTCCGCGGATCATCCTCGGGAATCCCGGCCTCCACCTTGCCCACCAGGTCCGCGCCCACATCGGCGGCTTTGGTATAGATGCCGCCCCCAAGCTGCGCAAACAGTGCCACCAGCGATGCTCCAAATCCGAAGCCCACCAGTTGGTAGGGCGCACTCTGTGGATGCTGCAATCCCCCGAACAGCAGAAACAGCGTGCTGATGCCAAGCAGCGCCAGACCCACCACAATCAATCCCGTGACCGCGCCGCCATGCAGCGCCAGTTGCAACGCCCGTCCCAGGCTGCTGCGCGCCGCCGCCGCCGTGCGCAGATTGGCGCGAATCGAAACAAACATCCCCGTAAACCCGGAGATGCCCGAGCAGGCCGCGCCCATCAGAAAGCTGAAGACCACCTTCAGCGCCAGCGGTGCCGTGGGCGGATAAATGGAGTAGCCCACATAGAGCACCGCGGCAAGCACCACGGCCATGATGGCAATCGTCTTGTACTGCCGCGCCAGGAAGGCTTCGGCTCCCTCCCGAATTGCCGCTGCGATCTCCTGCATCGCCGCCGTCCCGGTATCGGCACCGATTACCGAACGGGCAAAGAACAGTGCGGCAATCAGCGCCAGGGCTCCCACCGCAAACGCGATCCACAGCCACATGGCATCGGCGCTGGAGACCGGTGTCTCCGCCAGGTCGCCAATCGCCAGCAGATGCTGCGGGGAAAATACGGAAGCAGCGCACGCGGCGCTGAGAGAAAACGTAAGCGGCATTTCTGGATCCCTCCATCCAATTCCTGAAACTCCGGGCTGTCTTCAGCTCCGGCTGCGTCTCCGGTTTTCACGCACCGGCATCACTGCTTTGCACCGCATCGCAGCACCGGAGGATAAATTCCTTTGAGCATGACGAATAAAACACGCCGACAATTCAATCGTCAATACTCCAGAAGGTGTGGATTCCCTTTTTCATCCTCCTCAGGGATTGGTACAATCTGTTGGGTCGTGGACAGACACACTCGTTTCAGGGAGGATCTACCCATGGAAAATACATCGCAGCACAGTCGGCCATTTCCTGCCCCCGGAGCCAGCTCCGCGATCATGCAGGCCGATGCCGCTGCCCATGGACTCCGCCCCGAGGAACTGGTCGAGTTCTACCGGCTGATGTACACCTCGCGCCGCATTGACGATCGCGAAATCCTGCTCAAGCGGCAGCAGAAGACCTTCTTCCAGATTTCCTGCGCCGGTCATGAGGCGCTGCAGGTGGCAGCCGGCCGCGCCCTGCGTCCCGGCTATGACTGGGTGGTGCCCTACTACCGCGATCGCGCGCTCTGCCTGACCCTCGGCGTCAGCGCCGAGCAGATGCTGCTGCAGGCCGTGGGAGCAGCGGACGACCAGGCCACCGGAGGCCGCCAGATGCCGGCCCATTGGGGCTCGACCGAGCTGAACATCGTCAACACCTCCTCGTCGACCGCCACGCAGATTCTGCACGGCGTAGGATGCGCAGAGGCAGGCCTTTACTTCTCCCGCCATCCCGAGGCTGCCGCGTCATCGGTCACTGACTATCGCGCCTTCCATCCCGTGCGCTTCCATCAGGATGAGGTGGTGCTCACCTCCATTGGCGAAGGTTCCACCTCGCAGGGTGAGTTTTGGGAGGCACTCAACAGTGCTTCGAACCTGAAGCTCCCGGTCATCTTTCTGGTGGAGGACAACGGCTACGCGATCTCCGTGCCGGTCGAGGTCAACACCCCCGGCGGCAGCATCTCCCAGCTGGTACGCAGCTTCCCGCACTTCCACATTGAGGAGGTGGACGGCACCGAACCCGATGCTGCCTTTGCCGCCATGCAGCGCGCCGTCGACTACTGCCGCCAGCGCCGCGGACCGGCCCTGGTACATGGCCACTGCGTCCGCATGTACTCCCATTCCTTCTCCGACGATGACAAGCTCTACCGCTCCAGCGACGAGCGCGCCGCAGATGCCCTCCGCGATCCCGTGCACAAGCTCCAGATGCGTCTGCTGCGCGAAGGCATCCTGAGCGAAGGCGAACTGAATGCGCTTGAGTCCGGCATCGATGCCGAGATTGCCGAGGCTGCCCGTCGCGCCTTGGAGGCGGCGATTCCGCCGGTCTCCTCCATTCCGCGTCACGTCTACTCAGAGGACTACGATCCCACCGCGGCTCATCTGGCCACCGCGCCTGTTCATGCCGACCCGCAGGCCACCGAGAAGACCATGGCGGACATGATCAACCTATGCCTCCGCGATGAGATGCGCCGCGACCCACGCATTCTCGTCTATGGCGAGGACATAGCCGATGCCAGTCGCGAGGCCGCACTCAAGGAGACCAAGGGCAAAGGCGGCGTCTTCAAGCTCACAGCCGGCCTGCAGACCGAGTTCGGCTCCGAACGCGTCTTCAACTCGCCGCTGGCCGAGGCTAACATCGTTGGCCGCGCCGTCGGGTATGCTCTCCGTGGCATCAAGCCCGTTGTCGAAATTCAGTTCTTCGACTACATCTGGCCAGCCATGCACCAGATCCGCAACGAGCTGGCCCTGATGCGCTGGCGCTCCAACGGAAGCTTCCGCGCGCCTGTCGTGGTGCGCGTGCCCATCGGCGGCTACCTCACCGGCGGATCGATCTATCACTCCCAGTGCGGGGAATCCATCTTCACCCACATCCCCGGCCTGCGCGTCGTCTTCCCGTCGAATGCGCTGGACGCCAACGGACTGCTGCGCACCGCCATCCGCTGCGACGACCCCGTGCTTTTCCTTGAGCACAAGCGGCTCTACCGGGAAACCTACGGCCGCGCCGCCTATCCCGGTCCCGATTACATGATTCCCTTTGGCAAGGCCGCCACCGTGCGCAGCGGCACTGACCTGACCATCGTCACCTACGGAGCCCTGGTGCCGCGCGCCCTGCAGGCTGCCCAGCGCGCCGCCATCGAGCACGGCATCCAGGCGGAGATTCTCGATCTGCGCACCCTCAGCCCCTATGACTGGGAGGCCATCGCGGCCAGCGTCCGCAAGACCAACCGCGTTCTGGTGGCTTATGAGGACATGAAGAGCTGGGGCTACGGCGCCGAGATTGCCGCGCGTATCGCCGACGAACTCTTTGACCATCTCGACGCCCCCGTCCGTCGCGTGGCCGCCATGGATACCTTCGTCGCCTACCAGCCGGTCCTCGAGGACGCCATCCTGCCCCAACCCGACGATCTGCTTCAAGCCATGGTTGCCTTGAAGCAGTTCTGACGTATCCATCCTCACCCGGCTGTGGCACAATACAGGCAACACCGCAACTGCAGCAGCCGGGGCCGAGAACCTGAAAATCTCTGGCTGAATTCCAGGAGTAATCCTCTGGTGCGCTTCCAAGGACAAACGTGTGTCTTTACCACACTGCTCCATCTACGTACAGCTTCAGCCGACGTGCAATGCCCGTGCACAGGGTGTTGTCACGCGCAGGCTGGTTGCTCATCTTCCTCCCCGACATCGGAAATCATTCCTTGGGGAACGCAATCTGGGAGGGTATAGTTTTTCTACGAAACAAAAAATCTGAATTCCCTGTCATCTGTGACGAGCTAACTGCGTCGAACTCGTAGAGTAGCCAAGACGATTGGTCTGGAATACGGATA
>JAKBAG010000304.1 GCA_021809235.1 Acidobacteriota bacterium | reverse complement strand
CCATCGAACGCGTGTCCCGGTATTGCAGTGGAACATACGGCTCGGACAACGGAATTCCGTTTATCACCACCTGCCCGCGGTCAATCTCCACGCTGTCGCCAGGCACGGCAATCACACGCTTGATGTAACTGAGGCGCGTATCCCGCGGGTAGTGAAAGACAATCACATCCCCGCGCTGAATCGCCTCAAACCGATAGACAAATTTGTTGATGAATAGCCGATCGTGATTCTCCAGCCGTGGCAGCATGCTTGTACCTTCCACGCGAACCGGCTGATAGAGAAACGTGATGATGAAGACTGCGACCACCACCGAAACGAGGATATCCCGCATCCAGACCCATGCAATCGCAACCGACGCGCGCCCGGATGCGCGCTTGTCGTCGCGCGGCAGAACGGCCGTCGATGTTTGCTCATCTGCCTGGGTGTGTGGGTTCTGGTCCATCATGCCTTCAGGGTATCGCACGGTGCTCCGCAAAGAAAGCAGTTACCCTGCGACGAAAGCTCAATGCAGAATGCAACAGAAGCCCAACGTCGAGTTGGCACCATGGCTTGAATCGGATTAGAAACACGGGTGAGAATAGGATCAACGCAGGGAGATCGCATGCAGCCGCTGGAATTTCCTTCCAATAACGACAGAACGTTGCATCGTGCGCGATCGATCCTGCTGGATGCCATTGAGCGTCGCGTCTTCCCGGGATGCGCATACGGCGTTTGGAGGGCTGGAGCGGAGATTGCCTGCGAAGGACTCGGTCGCTTTACCTACGCCGAAGATTCTGCTTCCCCGAAGCCGGAGACAGTGAAAGCTGAGACAGTCTATGACCTGGCCAGCCTGACCAAGGTAGTAGCCACCACGATGATGGCCATGCTGCTCTTCCAGC
This sequence comes from Acidobacteriota bacterium, assembly GCA_021809235.1. Lineage (GTDB taxonomy): Bacteria > Acidobacteriota > Terriglobia > Terriglobales > Acidobacteriaceae > Acidicapsa. Next base: position 2,273 of record JAKBAG010000304.1, on the reverse strand, counting down.
GCGGGCAACTGGATCTTGAGATGCCGCTGGGTGAGTTGCTTCCGGGCTTTGTGGTTGGGCGTTCCGGGCAGCAGAGCCGCTGGGCCCGAGCAGTTACGCTCAGGCACCTGCTGGCCCACAACTCCGGACTTCCGGGCTACCAGCCACTGTTTCGTCAGGCCTGCAACGCTGCCGAACTGCTGCGCGCCTGCCTGACGATGCCACTCGAAGCGGAACCGGGTAGTCGCGCCGAATACTCCGACCACGGCTTCATCCTTCTGGGCAAGGCTCTGGAAGTGCTGGCCGACAAGGATCTGGCTGCCTGGACCTGCCGGGAAATCTATGCACCACTGGCCATGCGTCACACATGCTTTTGCCCACCGGCCAGCGAGCACCCGCGCATTCCACCCACGGAGATCGACTCCACACTGCGGCATCGCGTGATTCAAGGTGAGGTTCAGGATGAACATGCGTATTGCCTGCAGGGGGTGGGCGGCCATGCCGGTCTGTTCAGCAATGTCCCGGATCTGCTTCGGTTCTCTGCTGCCTTATTTGACTCGGGTAAAGATGGCCTGCTGCACCGGGAAACGCTCGATCTTTTCAGCAGGCGGCAACAGCCTGCGGGAAGCAGTCGCGCACTGGGTTGGGATACGCCGTCGGCACCCTCCTCCAGCGGCGCATACTTCAGCCATGATTCCATTGGACACCTGGGCTACTCCGGTTGCTCGCTCTGGATTGATCGACAGGCACAGATCGCAGTGGTTCTGCTAACGAACCGGACGTGGCCGGATCGCAGCCAGGATGCCATCCGGCAGCTCCGCCCTGTTTTTCATGACGCAGTGCGAAGTGCGTTGTAGCTTTCGCCCATGCAACTGTCACCTGAACGCATGGAAACGTGATTTCTCACCCCTGATCAAACTCTGAAAGATTTCTGCGGCCAGACCGCAGTCGCAAGGGCTACAATCAAATTGTGAGACTGAAAGACCATGCTCAGTAGCTCTCCTATGATCGAACCCAATCAGACCGGTTCCAAAGCCGAACCCAACTCCAGCCGCGATCAGGCGGCACTCCTGCAAAAACTGACGACGGAAAGTCAGAATGAGGCGTCGCAGGGTCTGGACACCAAGTCCGCCCTGGAGATTGCGCGCATCATCAATCAGGAAGATGCCAAGATTGCTGGAGCCGTGAAGAAAGCCCTACCGGAGATTGCCCAGGTCATTGACCAGGTGGCTCGCAGCCTGCGGGATGGCGGTCGCCTCATTTACGTGGGAGCAGGCTCCAGCGGTCGCATTGCGGCCCTGGACTCCTCAGAATGTCCACCCACCTACTCCACTGCGCCAGGCCAGGTGCAATACATCATGGCAGGCGGACCCAAGGCACTCGCCTCCGCCGTGGAGGTCAATGAAGACTCCGAGGAACTGGGCCAGCGCGACATTGCGCGCCGCCGCCCTACCCGCAAGGACGTTGTAGTCGGACTTTCCGCCTCCGGACGTACACCCTATGTAGTTGCGGCCGTGGCCTATGCCCGCGCACGCGGAGCAAGAACGGCTGCTGTCACCTGCAACCACGGCACCCCGCTGGCCGCTGCCGCAGACATTGCCATTGTTGCCGAGGTGGGTGCCGAAGTGGTCTCCGGTTCCACCCGCATGAAGGCAGGCACAGCGCAGAAGATGGTGCTGAATATGATCACCACTGGAGCCATGACCCGGCTTGGTTATGTGTACGAAAATCTGATGGTCAACGTGCACATGCAGAACTCAAAACTGGTCGAGCGTGGCATCCGCATCCTGATGCAGGCCTGCAAGATTGATCGGGAGACTGCGGTGAATACGATCAAGAGCGCCGGACGGAGCGTTCCGGTCGCTCTGGTGATGCTCAAAGCGAAGGTAGACAAACCGGAGGCCGTTCGTCGTCTGTCGCGGTCAGATGGCAATGTGCGTCGGGCTATCGAAGACGCCGTGCTTGAACTTTAAATCTGGAACAGTGATCCGAGTTCTGAAGATCGCTTTCCCCGCACAAAGCAGGGGATCGCATCTGGTTGGCAACTTGGAGGCGCGGGCTCTTGCAGTCCGTGTTTTTTCCATTCGCTGGCTTCTCACCATTCCAGTTCCAGAACACATTGACTGAAGCGATTCCTGCACTGCGCGCAGCCAGCTTTGCCCATTACACTGGGGTATCAGGAGCAGCTCGAAATTATGGACAAATTCGTAGTGCGCGGTGGAAATCCGCTGGTCGGCGGTATTCGTGTCTCTGGAGCCAAAAACTCTGCCTTGCCGTGCATGGCAGCCGCAATC
>JAKBAG010000303.1 GCA_021809235.1 Acidobacteriota bacterium | reverse complement strand
GACCCGGCTGGCCAAGCAGGACAGCGTGATCGGGAATCCGGACAAGCAGCCGTAGGACGGGGGCGATGAGCCATGCGGCAAAGCCGGTGCAGAGCGTGAAGGATCGATGGCCGCTGCAGCGGCTGGCGGTGGGCGACGATGAGCAGCAGATGCTGGCACGTCGCCAGGAGCCGGAGTCGGCGCACGCGTATCGCACGCCGTTTGTGCGGGACTGCGGACGGATTCTGCATGCGCGGGCCTTTCGGCGGCTGGCGGGCAAGACCCAGGTGTTTGCCCGGGGACAGCGGGAAAGCGACCATCTGCGAAGCCGGCTGACGCATACGCTGGAGGTGGCGCAGATTGCGCGGACGCTGGCCACGGCGCTGGGATTGAATGCGCATCTGGCCGAGGCGCTGGCGCTGGTTCACGACATTGGACATCCTCCGTTTGGACATGCCGGCGAACGGGCGCTGGATGCGGCACTGCGCCCGCATGGGATGCACTTTGACCACAACCTGCATGCGCTGCGGATTGTGACCAGCTTTGAGCAGCGGCATGCCGGGTATTTGGGGCTGAACCTGACGCTGGGCGTACGCGAGGGGATCATCAAGCACTCGCGGGAGTATGCCGCCGATGCGCATCCGGAGCTGGCGGAGTATTTTCTGGACGAGCTGCCGCCGGTGGAGGCGCAGATCATCGATCTGGTGGATGAGATTGCGTATCTGACCGCGGACCTGGAGGATGGGCTGGAGGCGGAGATTCTGCACCTGGAGCAGGTGCGGGCGGAGTTACCGCTGTTTGACGCAGCCTATCGGGAGGCCGAGCGGCAGCATCCGGAGGCAGCCGCGCGGCTGCTGCGCAACGATGCGCTGAAGACGATTCTGAACCGGCTGGTGACGGACCTGATGGAGGAGCTGCAACGGCGCACGGCAGGGATGGATTCGCTGATGACGGTGCGGCGATGCGGCAGCCGGGTGGCGGCCTTCAGCGATGCCGTGGCGGCGGAACGGCAGCGGATGCGGCAGTTCCTGTACCGGGAGCTGTATGAGTCGGCCGAGCTGGAGGCTGAACACCTGCGGGCAAGCGAGATCGTGGGCACGCTGTTTGCCGAGTGGGTGGCCGATCCGGAACGGATGCCGGCCGACCATGCGGCGCGGGCCGTGAGCGAGGGCGCGGCACGGGCGGTGACGGACTATCTGGCCGGGATGACGGACAGCTATATCGAGCAGGCCTGGCAGCGGCATCTGGCCGGGCGATGAGCGTCGGGGCCTGTTGCCGGGCCTGACACCAGAACCTGATCCAAGGGACAACCAGAGAAAAATCTTCCCGCTAGTCGCCGGCCGGCTGCGGGGCGTGTTCGTGTTCGAGTTCGCCCAGCTCGGAGCCGATGCGGTGCAGCTTCATGAAACGCCACTGCAGGCGGTCAAAGAAGAGATAGACGACCGGGGTGGTGAAGAGCGTGAGCATCTGGGAGACGATGAGTCCGCCGACGATGGTGATGCCGAGCGGACGGCGCAGCTCGGAGCCCTGGCCAAGGCCGATGACAAGCGGCAGACCGCCGAAGAGCGCGGCCATGGTGGTCATCATGATGGGACGGAAGCGCAGCAGACAGGCCTGGTAGATGGCATCGACCGGAGCCAGGCCCTGTTCGCGCTCGGCCTGCAGGGCGAAGTCGATCATCATGATGGCGTTTTTCTTCACGATGCCGATCAGCAGCAGGATGCCGATGAGGGCGATGATGCTGAGGTCGGTGCGGGTGAGCAGCAGGGCCAGGATGGCACCGACGCCGGCCGAGGGCAGCGTGGAGAGAATGGTGAGCGGATGGATCAGGCTCTCATAGAGAATGCCAAGGACGATGTAGACGGCGACGATGGCGGCGAGGATGAGCCAGGGTTCGGTGCGGAGCGAGGTCTGAAAGGCCTGCGCGGTGCCCTGGAAGGTGCCGCGGATGGCGGCCGGCATGCCGAGTTCGCGCTCGGCCTTCTGGACGGCGCTGACGGCCTGTCCGAGGGCGACGTTGGGTGCGAGGTTGAAGGTCTGGGTGACGGCCGGGTACTGGCCCTGATGGTTGACCTGGAGCGAGGTGTGGGTGAGCTCGAAGTGGGCGATGGCCGAGAGCGGGACCATGGTTCCGGTGCTGCTCTTGAGGAAGATGCCGTTCAGCGAGTCGGGGCTTTTCTGGTACTGGGGCGCGACTTCCATGACGACGAAGTACTGGTTCAGCGCGGTGTACATGGTGGAGACTTCGCGCTGGCCGAAGGCGTCATAGAGAACCTGGTCGATGGTGGCGGCGGTGAGTCCGAGCCGTGAGGCGGTGTCGCGGTTGATGACGAGGTTTTCCTCCAGTCCCTGATCCTGCTGGTCGGTGGAGACGTCGCGCAGCTCGGGCAGGGTGCGCATCTTGGCAAGCAGGCGGGGTGCCCAAGTGTTCAGCTCCTCGAGATTGGGATCGACGAGGGTGTACTGGTACTGGGCGTCGGCACCGCGGGCACCGGTCTGGAACTCCTGCTGGACCTGCAGGAAGAGCGCGGCACCGGGGACGCTCATGAGTTTGGCGCGCAGGCGGTTGACGACCTCGTCGGCGGAGACCTTGCGGACGCTGAGCGGCTTGAGGGAGATGAACATGCGGCCGACGTTGTTGCTGCCGCCGCCGGGTCCGGAGCCGCCGGCGAAGGCGATGATGGTATCGACGGCCGGGTCATCGAGGACCAGCTGCGACAGCCTGGTCTGCTTGATCTTCATGGCGTCGAAGCTGATGTCCTGGGAGGCACGGGCTGCACCGGTGAGGCGTCCGGTGTCCTGCTCGGGGAAGAAGCCCTTGGGAACAATGACGAACAGGTAGATGTTGAGCAGGAAGGTGCCGATGGTGACCATGAGCATGAGCACCTGGTGGCGCAGGACCCAGCGGAGCCCGACGGCGTATTCGTCGGCCATCCAGCGGAAGACGCGCTCGCTGGATTTGTAGAGGCGTCCGTGGTGCTGCTCATGGATGGGCCGGAGGAACTGCGAGCACATCATGGGCGTGGTGGTGAGGGAGACGAGCAGGGAGACGGCGATGGCGACGCTGAGGGTGACGGCGAACTCGCGGAAGAGAATGCCGACGACGCCGCCCATGAGCAGCAGGGGCAGAAAGACGGCGACCAGCGAGGTGCTCATGGAGAGGACGGTGAAGCCGATTTCGC
>JAKBAG010000302.1 GCA_021809235.1 Acidobacteriota bacterium | reverse complement strand
GCGAAATCGGCTTCACCGTCCTCTCCATGAGCACCTCGCTGGTCGCCGTCTTTCTGCCCCTGCTGCTCATGGGCGGCGTCGTCGGCATTCTCTTCCGCGAGTTCGCCGTCACCCTCAGCGTCGCCATTGCCGTCTCCCTGCTCGTCTCCCTCACCACCACGCCCATGATGTGCTCGCAGTTCCTCCGGCCCATCCACGAGCAGCACCACGGACGCCTCTACAAATCCAGCGAGCGCGTCTTCCGCTGGATGGCCGACGAGTACGCCGTCGGACTCCGCTGGGTCCTGCGCCACCAGGTGCTCATGCTCCTGGTCACCATCGGCACCTTCCTGCTCAACATCTACCTGTTCGTCATTGTTCCCAAGGGCTTCTTCCCCGAGCAGGACACCGGACGCCTCACCGGTTCCGCCCGTGCCTCCCAGGACATCAGCTTCGACGCCATGAAGATCAAGCAGACCCGGCTGTCGCAAATGGTCCTCGATGACCCCGCCGTCGATACCATCATCGCCTTCGCCGGCGGTGCCGGACCCGGTGGCGGCAGCAACAACGTCGGCCGCATGTTCATCTCCCTCAAGCCGCTCAGCGTCCGCAAGGTCTCCGCCGACGAGGTCGTCAACCGCCTGCGCGCCAAGCTCATGAGCGTCCCCGGTGCCGCGCTCTTCCTGCAGGTCCAGCAGGAGTTTCAGACCGGTGCCCGCGGTGCCGACGCCCAGTACCAGTACACCCTCGTCGATCCCAATCTCGAGGAGCTCAACACCTGGGCACCCCGCCTGCTTGCCAAGATGCGCACCCTGCCCGAGCTGCGCGACGTCTCCACCGACCAGCAGGATCAGGGACTGGAGGAAAACCTCGTCATCAACCGCGACACCGCCTCACGGCTCGGACTCACCGCCGCCACCATCGACCAGGTTCTCTATGACGCCTTCGGCCAGCGCGAAGTCTCCACCATGTACACCGCGCTGAACCAGTACTTCGTCGTCATGGAAGTCGCGCCCCAGTACCAGAAAAGCCCCGACTCGCTGAACGGCATCTTCCTCAAGAGCAGCACCGGAACCATGGTCCCGCTCTCGGCCATCGCCCACTTCGAGCTCACCCACACCTCGCTCCAGGTCAACCATCAGGGCCAGTACCCGGCCGTCACCCAGACCTTCAACCTCGCACCCAACGTCGCCCTCGGACAGGCCGTCAGCGCCGTCCAGAAGGCCGAGCGCGAACTCGGCATGCCGGCCGCCATCCGCGGCACCTTCCAGGGCACCGCGCAGGCCTTTCAGACCTCGCTCCGCACCGAACCCTGGCTCATCCTCGCCGCCATCGTCGCCGTCTACATCGTCCTTGGCATTCTCTATGAGAGCCTGATCCATCCGCTCACCATTCTCTCCACGCTGCCCTCGGCCGGCGTCGGTGCCATCCTGGCCCTGCTGCTCACCCGCACCGACCTCAGCATCATCGCCCTCATCGGCATCCTGCTGCTGATCGGCATCGTGAAGAAAAACGCCATCATGATGATCGACTTCGCCCTGCAGGCCGAGCGCGAACAGGGCCTGGCTCCGGTCGATGCCATCTACCAGGCCTGTCTGCTGCGCTTCCGTCCCATCATGATGACCACCATGGCCGCGCTCTTCGGCGGTCTGCCGCTTGTCATCGGCCTTGGCCAGGGCTCCGAGCTGCGCCGTCCGCTCGGCATCACCATCGTCGGCGGACTCATCGTCTCCCAGATGCTCACGCTCTTCACCACCCCGGTCGTCTATCTCTTCTTTGACCGCCTGCAGTGGCGTTTCATGAAGCTGCACCGCATCGGCTCCGAGCTGGGCGAACTCGAACACGAACACGCCCCGCAGCCGGCCGGCGACTAGCGGGAAGATTTTTCTCTGGTTGTCCCTTGGATCAGGTTCTGGTGTCAGGCCCGGCAACAGGCCCCGACGCTCATCGCCCGGCCAGATGCCGCTGCCAGGCCTGCTCGATATAGCTGTCCGTCATCCCGGCCAGATAGTCCGTCACCGCCCGTGCCGCGCCCTCGCTCACGGCCCGCGCCGCATGGTCGGCCGGCATCCGTTCCGGATCGGCCACCCACTCGGCAAACAGCGTGCCCACGATCTCGCTTGCCCGCAGGTGTTCAGCCTCCAGCTCGGCCGACTCATACAGCTCCCGGTACAGGAACTGCCGCATCCGCTGCCGTTCCGCCGCCACGGCATCGCTGAAGGCCGCCACCCGGCTGCCGCATCGCCGCACCGTCATCAGCGAATCCATCCCTGCCGTGCGCCGTTGCAGCTCCTCCATCAGGTCCGTCACCAGCCGGTTCAGAATCGTCTTCAGCGCATCGTTGCGCAGCAGCCGCGCGGCTGCCTCCGGATGCTGCCGCTCGGCCTCCCGATAGGCTTCGTCAAACAGCGGCAACTCCGCCCGCACCTGTTCCAGATGCAGAATCTCCGCCTCCAGCCCATCCTCCATGTCCGCCGTCAGGTACGCAATCTCATCCACCAGATCAATGATCTGCGCCTCCACCGGCGGCAGCTCGTCCAGAAAATACTCCGCCAGCTCCGGATGCGCATCGGCGGCATACTCCCGCGAGTGCTTGATGATCCCCTCGCGCACGCCCAGCGTCAGGTTCAGCCCCATATACCCGGCATGCCGCTGCTCAAAGCTGGTCACAATCCGCAGCGCATGCAGGTTGTGGTCAAAGTGCATCCCATGCGGGCGCAGTGCCGCATCCAGAGCCCGTTCGCCGGCATGTCCAAAGGGTGGATGTCCAATGTCGTGAACCAGCGCCAGCGCCTCGGCCAGATGCGCATTCAGTCCCAGCGCCGTGGCCAGCGTCCGCGCGATCTGCGCCACCTCCAGCGTATGCGTCAGCCGGCTTCGCAGATGGTCGCTTTCCCGCTGTCCCCGCGCAAACACCTGGGTCTTGCCCGCCAGCCGCCGAAAGGCCCGCGCATGCAGAATCCGTCCGCAATCCCGCACAAACGGCGTGCGATACGCGTGCGAAGGCTCCGGCTCCCGGCGACGCGCCAGCATCTGCTGCTCGTCGTCGCCCACAGCCAGCCGCTGCAGCGGCCATCGATCCTTCACGCTCTGCACCGGCTTTGCCGCATGGCTCATCGCCCCCGTCCTACGGCTGCTTGTCCGGATTCCCGATCACGCTGTCCTGCTTGGCCAGCCGGGTC
>JAKBAG010000301.1 GCA_021809235.1 Acidobacteriota bacterium | reverse complement strand
CCACAGGCTGGGCAGCCGGCCGACGAGCCGGGCGAACGGGAGCAGATGGAGTCCATTGCCTCCGGACTGGCACTGGCCGCCGAAGCCATGGATCCAGAGTTCGACGGGATGGGAATGGAAACGTCGGCTTCGAACGGTCCGGAAACGGACGCTGCCGAGCCGGAAGCCGCCGAGCAGAAGTCTGGCAATGCCGCGCTTCTGCCCGAGGTCTGCTACCTGAAGCCAGGCGAGCCGTTTTCGCTGGGTGCCATTGAGGTGCATCCCTTCACAATTCCCCACGATGCAGCCGATCCGGTCGGGTATGTCTTCCGCGCCGAAGGCGTGCGGGTCGGCGTGGCCACGGATCTGGGATATGTGCCGCCGAATGTAGCCGCGCAGCTGCAAGGTTGCGATCTGCTGATGTTGGAGTCAAACCACGACCTGGACATGCTGCGGGATGGACCGTATCCCTGGTCCGTCAAGCAGCGGGTGCTGTCACGGGTGGGGCATCTGTCCAATGATGCGGCGGCGGAGTTTCTGGAGCAGAACTGGGATGGTCGATCAGGATGGGTGATACTGGCGCATCTGTCGGAAAGCAATAACCTGCCGGAGATTGCTCGGCTGACGGCCGAGCGCGCAATGGAGCGTCATACGGCCTCGCTGTTTGGGCGGCAACTGCTGCTGGCTCAGCAGGATGAGCCGCTGTTGCCGATTGCGCTCTGAGAGTGGCCAGGCAGAGCGTCGCCGCGCGTGCAGGCAATTATGCCGTTTTTCGGCATACTGGCACTCCCTGGGAGCGGTGTGGACCATGGGCCGCGTGGGGCGGTTGGGGATGGGGAAACGACGAAGCCCTGTTCCGAATCGGGATGGAATGCTGTACGCAGAAGCCGGTGCCTGAGAGGTTCCAGCGTGGAAATCTCCGCAGAAAAAACCAAAATCGGTTACCATAGTGTTATCGGCGTCTGGTTCGTGGGCCCGTTTCTGTGCGCCCTCCGGAACCTTGGTACGCATCTTTCCGAACCCATTTCGTCGTAGAGAGAGTCTATTCAGTATGGCAGGAAGTGGTTGTACGGACAGAGTAATCGGCGCGATTCTGGGAAGCTGGCGGTATGACATCTCCGCGATCTCCCCGGAGATGCGTCGCGACTATGAACAGCATCTGGCGGAGTGCCCGCGCTGTCACGCACGGCAGCGGTTCCATCGCACGCTGGATGGCTCGCTGGCGGTATTGACGGCGCTTTCCATGCTTTCGTTTCTGTTTGCGCTGGCGGTGCTGCAGCGGGTAAAGCTCCTGGAACATGTAGCCTTCAACATCCTGCATCTGGAAGTGGTTTCGATGTACCAGATGCTGGTTTCGGCTGCCGTGGCCGGGCTGATCTTCTCGCTGATCGCCTTTTTGCTGGTGATGACGACCACGCCCGCACCCACCTATCTCGGCGGGGTGGCTCGGGATCGCGCACGGACGCTGGAAGCCCGCCTTCCGGAGTCGATTCGCTCGCTCCGATCTCGTTCCTAGGGTAGTCGCCATCCGGCTGCGGGTCACTGCGCCGGTAGTGCTTCCGCTTTCCGAACTCTTCCTGGGTAAATGCATGCCGGGAAGCAGCCGATAGGCTGCTCTCCGGCATCAATTTACGTGGGCCGGAGTGGATGGTGGCCTTCGCCGTAGTGCGGACAATGGAATTACTCCGGGCGCTGCATGGCTCCGGTCAGGCTGCTCACCTGCGCGACCTGATGGCTGCGGCACCAGCGTTCCAGCTGCGTGGCCAGCCTCTCGACGGCGCGTGGGTCGGCGTAGCTGGCGGTGCCCACCTGCACGGCCGTGGCTCCGGCGAGCAGAAACTCGACCGCATCCTCCGCGGTGGTGATGCCGCCCATGCCCAGGATGGGGATGGAGACCGCCTGTGCCGCCTCCCAGACCATGCGCACGGCGATCGGCTTGATGCCTGGCCCGGAGAGTCCGCCGGTGATATTGGCCAGCCGTGGCTTGCGGGTTTCCGTATCGATGCTCAGGGCCAGGAAGGTGTTGACCAGCGAGAGCGCGTCAGCACCGGCGCGCTCGGCAATCCCTGCCATCTGCGCGATGGAGGTGACGTTGGGGCTGAGCTTGACGATCAGTGGCCGCTGGGAAATGGTGCGGACGCGGGCAACGAGGTACTCCAGTGAGGAGGGATCGGCGCCGAAGGTCATGCCGCCCTCGTGGACATTGGGGCAGCTCACGTTCAGCTCATAGGCGGCGATGCCGGGGGCGTCATTCAGGCGCTCGACGACGGCAACGTAGTCCTGCACCTGGGTGCCGAAGACGTTGACGATGACCTTGCAGGAGGGATAGCGCCGGAGCGCCGGAAGCTTGGTGGCCAGGAAGGCTTCCACGCCCATGTTCTGGAGTCCGATGGCGTTGAGCATTCCGGCAGCGGTGGGCACCATGCGTGGTGCCCGGTTGCCGGCCATCGGCTCGCGCGAGATTCCCTTGGTGACGAAGGCTCCGATGCGATCGAGTGCGACGATCTCCTCGAACTCAATGCCATAGCCGAAGGTGCCGCTGGCGGCGATGACCGGGCTGACCAGCTCCAGACCGGCAAAACGGACTGTCATATCCGGCTTCAATTCAGGCTTGCTCCGTTCATCCTTGATTCAGGATAAACGGAGCAGGCACCGGAAGGCAGATTCAATGGGCGCTTCGGGTGGAAGCGGTGGTCGCGACGCCGGTTCTGGAAGCTGGCCGGATGGCCTGAGTCAGTACGTGACCCACGGCTGCCGAGGGCTGATTGATGCCCAGCAGCGAAGCCAGCGTGGCGGCCAGATCGACCGGCTCCACTCGACCGCGGTAGGTGCCCGGACGGAAGGCTGAGCCGTAGAAAGCCAGCGGTACGTGGCGGTCATAGCTCCACGGGCTGAAGTGCGTGGTGCCGGTCTTGCTGCCCCAGCCGGAGAGATCCTCCATCTGGTAGCCGCCCAGGACGAGCATCGTGTACCACAGGCCGCGATCGGTGTAGCTGTGCGCCAGCTCCGTGCCAAACGGCGTTTGCGGCAGGTCGCCGCCAGCCAGTTGCTGTTTCGTGTAGGTGCCGACAACCTGCAGCATGGGCGGAAGTTTTCCGCCCTGCGCCTGCTGGTGCGCGATGGCTGCGTTCTGCGCGTCGATGCCTGCGCGGAGCGCGGCTCCGAGTGCCTCTTCGGCAGCTC
>JAKBAG010000300.1 GCA_021809235.1 Acidobacteriota bacterium | reverse complement strand
GTGGCGGGTTTGCCATCTTTGTGCAGCCGGAGACGCTGACCAACCTGAGCGCGCAGGGCAAGTACTCTTCGGCGGCGCTGTCGAACCAGGAGGGCTTCAGCGCCTCGACGCAGTATCTGGCCTCGACCAACAACGGAGAGACTTCTGCTGGCAGCTTCAGCAATCCCTTCCCGAATGGTTTCCAGCAGCCGCAGGGTGCCTCGCAGGGAGCGAATACCTTCCTTGGGCAAGCGATCAGCTATCTGGCGCCGGTGCAGCATGATCCATACTCGGAGCGTTGGAACGTGAGTGTGCAGCGCGCGATTACCCACAATGATCTGCTGGAACTGATCTATGTGGGCAACCATGCGCTTCACCTGCCGGTGGAGTCGCACAACGTGAATGCCACGCTGCTGCCTTACCTGACGACGAATCCTTACCGGAATCAGAGCGTGGCCAAGGCCTACAGTGAGTCGGTGCCTAACCCGTTCCATGGCACGCTGGGCAGCAGCAACACCACCAGCGTGAACAAATCCAGTACCATTCCGTTCTCGGCACTGCTGGTGGGCTTTCCGCAGTTTGGAGCCAGCAACATTACCGAGGAAAACCAGACCATCGGACAGTCCTTCTTTGAAGAGCTGATTGCGCACTGGCAGCACCGGATGTCTCATGGACTCACACTGACGGCGAACTACAGCTTTGCCAAGCTCATCGAGCAGGATACCTACCTGAACGACGAAGACTCTTCGCTGACGCGACGGATTTCGCCGTTCGACTTCACGCACCATGTGACGATTGGCGGCACATACGCGCTGCCCTTCGGTCGTGGCAAGATGTTCAGCTTTGGCGGCAGCAAGCTGTGGGATGAAATCCTCGGCGGCTACGTGATCAACTCGATCTATCAGTTCCAGACCGGAGCGCCGATTGAGTTCTCCAGCGATATTCCGCTGCAGCCGGGCGTGACGCTGCGCCAGATCTCCAACCAGCACCGGAATACGTCGCCTGTGGGATCGGGGACACCAGCCTTGAGTACGGCAGACTTTGTGACCGGTAACTCATCGGCCTGTCCCACATCGGGAGCCTGCGATGGCAGCCAGTTCATCAATGGCCAGTACGCCTTCCACCTGCGTACGCTGCCGCAGACGCTGTCCTGGGTGCGTCAGGATGGGTTCAACAACCTGGATGCCTCCATCCTGAAGAACTTCAACCTGGTGCATGGAGCGTATTTCCAACTGCGCTTCGAGACATTCAACACGCTGAACCACGCTGTGTTTGCAGCTCCCAATGTGAGCAGCGCCACAGCTAGCAACTTTGGATACATCACCAATGTGGCGCAGAACAGCCTGCCACGGCAGGTGCAGATTGGTGGCCGCATCGTTTTCTAACGGGGATCGACTTTCCTTGGGCGTGGAGCACGGTGCGGCTCCACGCCTTCTTTTTCCGGGGTGGAAACGTTGGAAGCATTCGACTGCCAGTCCGGGGGGAAATGTGCGATTCTGACTTCGATTTCAAGTTGGGTCAGATTGGGATCCGGAAACAGAATGGGAGAGTCCAGCATGCGTGAGTTTGATGCTTTTCGTCGTCGTTTACTGCGCCACGGCGCAGCGGGTCTTGCAGCGGTATCTCTGCCTGCTACTGCATTTGCTGCTGCTGTGGAACCGGGTGCAACGGCAGAGGGTTTGCGGGCGGAAGGTGTGTTTTCCGTGCGCCACTACGGGGCGAACGGGGATGGTCGCAAGTTGGATACGCGTGCAATTCAGGCGGCAGTGGATGCGGCAGCAGCCGCAGGCGGCGGCGTGGTGCTGTTTCCGGCCGGGAGCTATCTCTCGTTTTCCGTGCGACTGCGAAGCCATGTGCATCTGCACCTGATGCAAGGAGCAACGCTGATTGCCGCCGATTCGCCGCTGCCCGGAGAGCAGACCGGATACAACGGTGGCCGCTACGACGCAGCCGAGCCGAATACGGCCTGGAATGCGTATCAGGACTATGGGCATAACCACTGGCACAACTCGCTGTTGTGGGCCGAAGATGTGGAGGACTTCAGCATTACTGGCAGCGGACTGATCTGGGGACGTGGATTATCGAATGGCCGTGACCGCAAGGGCGATGGTGCGCCGTACATTGCCGAGCAACCGGGCGTGGGCAACAAGGCCATTGCGCTGAAGAACTGCCGCAATCTGCTGCTGCGTGATTTTTCGATTCTGAAGGGCGGGCACTTCGGCATTCTGCTGACGGGCGTGGACAATGTGACGATCGAGAATCTGAAGATTGATACGGATCGCGATGGTATCGACCTGGACTGCTGCCAGAATGTGCGCGTGAGCGGGTGCACGGTGAACTCGCCGTGGGATGATGGCATCTGTCCGAAGTCCAGCTATGCGCTGGGCTATGCACGGCCCACGCGAAACCTGACAATCTCCGACTGCTATGTGACGGGCTGCTATCAACTAGGTTCGGTGATGGATGGCAGCTTCCGGCGCTTTGCGGATTCGGATCGGGTGCCACGCACCGGACGCATCAAATGCGGAACTGAGTCGAATGGTGGATTCCAGAACATTACGATCACAAACTGCATCTTTGAGGGCTGCCAGGGGTATGCGCTGGAGTCCGTGGACGGGGCGCTGCTGGAGGATGTGACGATCACCAATACGACGATGCGCGATCTGGTGACAGGTCCGATATTTCTGCGACTGGGTTCGCGGCTGCGAGGACCGGCGGATAAGACGCAGGTGGGTACGCTGCGGCGAATCCTGATCAGCAATCTGGTGTGCCACAATGCTCCGGCGCGCTTTAGCTCGATCCTGACAGGGATTCCGAATTCTTCCATTCAGGATGTGAAGCTCTCGGATATTTATATTGAGCCAGCCGGGGGCGTGTCGGCTGAGGTGGGGGATCTGCCAGAGGACGAGAACCAGTATCCGGATCCAAACCGGTTTGGCGAGACTCCCTGCTACGGCTTCTATCTGCGGCACATGCGTCACGTGGAGATGAGCCATGTGGAACTGGCGCCGATGCTGCCGGATGTGCGTCCGGCTTTCTCACTGGTGGAGGTGGATCGGGCGGATTTTTTTGCGATTACCGCGCCGCGCGCCAACGGGAATGTGTTCGCTCTAAATAACGTGACAGACCTGCGGATTGGCTGGAGCCGCGCGGCAGAGGATGTGACGCTGGCCAACGTTTCCTCTCGAGTACTGTAGCGGAAAGACGCACAGC
>JAKBAG010000299.1 GCA_021809235.1 Acidobacteriota bacterium | reverse complement strand
CAGGGCGGCCACGCGGCGGAAGTCGTCGGCGGTCATGTGATTGACCCGGTCGAGAACGCTGGCGAAGGTGCCGCCCTTTGACGGCTCAGGTGGCAGTATGGAGCTGAGCACGTAGTGGACGCCCATGGCGCTGGCCTGATCGAGGAGTTTTTCGGTCGGTTCGCCGAGGCTGAAGGGAAAATGCGACGATGGGCAGCCAAGTCCGGAGTCGCCGAGCGCTTTTTTGAAGTCGGCAATGCTGGGAATGGCGGAGGCGAAGGCCTCGACGTAACCGTAGCCGATGGCGGCGAGACTTTTCAGCGTACCGGCGGGATCCTTGCGGTAGTCTGCGGCGAACATGAACATCTGTATACCGGGCCGGGATGTTTCGGGTGTGGATGTTTCGGGCCCGGATGTTTTGGACCCGGATCGAAAGTCGGCAGACCACGCTCGTGAAAGTCCAAGGAACTGCGCTCCGGCAAGAGCGGCGGCGGAACGAAGAAGCATGCTGCGACGCGAAAAAAGATTGGCCATGGAAACTCCCCGGGAAACGAGCCTCGCAGCCGGAACAGCGGCGGCGGGTCGTGTTCTGTTGAGCACTATATACCACTGGCGAAGCTGCTGACTGACGGACTATCCGCGACCATATGCACGAGATAAAGCGATTGATGTACACTGCGGGGGTGAAAAAGGAGAGGCGCAACATGCATTTGAAATCGATTCAGAGCTGGGCTTTGGCGTTGGCCGTGGCGATTCCGGCGACCATGGCCGTGGCGCAGGCACCGACGGCGCGGGGCATTCTGCAGCAGGGCTTGAAGGTGACGGGACTGGCGGGAGCCGATGCTCCGGCGTATCACCTGAAGGCCAACTACACGCTGTACGACATTCGTTCGGGCAAGGTAACGGAGAGCGGGACGATGGAGGTGTGGCAGAGCGCACCGGGCGTCTGGCATCGGCTGTATACGGAGAAGAAGAATGCGGCCAGTGTCTGGAGCACGTCGCCGACCGAGCGCGTTTCAACGAAGAGCCCGCGGCTGAACCTGACGGCGCTCGATGAGCAGGTGGCGCAGCCGCTGCTGGATCCGCTGCATCTGGGCGCGCGCTATGCGCCGACGCTGGAGCTGTCCGGCCAGGCGGGCACGTTCAACGGCGAGGTGCTGAACTGCGTAACGGTGACCTATCCGATGACGGCAGCCAATGGCATGAATCCGGACCTGCTGTTTCCGCGCTACTGCTTCGAGGCCAAGAGCGGGGCACTGCACGTGACGACGACCTCGACGGTGATGACGCAGTACTCGAACTTCAAGACGCTGGGCAGCCGCCAGGTGGCGACGAAGGTGGAAGTGAAGCCGTATACGCGGCTGGGCACGGAGATCGAAGTGACGACGCTGGAGCCGCTGGGAGCCGGCGATATGGCGATGGTAAAGCCGAGCGGCAAGACGGCCGACTTCCCGCTGGCGCATGAGCCGGGCGATCCGCCGCTGGTGCCGGTGCACATTCACGAGTGCGAGTACCCGATTGATGCGCGCAGCGGTGGCCCGAACAGCGCAGGCGACACGCATGGGGTGGTTTCGGTGCCGGTGATCATCGACAAGGATGGAAAGGTGAAGAGCAACGGGTATGCGATGGGCCCCGGACCACTGGCCCGTGCGGCGCAGGATTGCGTGACCGGCTACCGCTTCCAGCCCTACCTGGTGAACGGCAAGCCGACCGAGGTGAGTGACACCATCCTCTACAACTACGACGGCAAGCCGTATACGGGGCTGAACGGGACGGTGAAGATCGCCTCGCAGGCACCAGCGTCGAAGTAAGCACACCAGCAGAACGGCAGGCAGCGGATCCTCCGCTGCCTGCCGTTTTTTTGTTTTGGGGCAGGAAGGCGGATTCCGCTGCGGCGGCGCGATGGGACAGTGTGCGGGACAGGGATGGGGGGGATCAGGGGATGGGGAGGTAGCGGCGACCGGTGATCTGATAGTGGCCGGAGAGGACGCGGGCGATGGCTTCCGGATAAGCCTGGTGTTCCTGTTCGAGGATGCGTTGGGCCAGGGTGTGGGCGTCGTCCGTGGGCAGGACGGGGACGGCGCGCTGGAGGATGATGACGCCGTGGTCGAGGTGCTCGTCGACAAAGTGGACGGTGCAGCCGGCGAGGGTGCATCCGTAGTCGAAGGCCTGGGTCTGGGCGTCAAGACCGGGGAAGGCAGGAAGCAGCGAGGGGTGAATGTTGAGGATGCGCTGGGGAAAGGCGGCGATGAAGGCCGGCGAGAGCAGGCGCATGTAGCCTGCCAGGCAGACGAGATCGACCTGATGCTGGCGCAGGCAGGCGATGACGTCGGCATCATGCTGGGCGCGCGGACGGCCACGGGAGACGAAGCAGGCGGTGGGAAGGCCCATGCGACGTGCGGCGTCGAGACCGGGCGCATCCTCGACATTGGCGACGACGATGGCGATGGAGGCTGCCGGGATGCGTCCGTCGGCGAGGGCAGCTGCAATGGCCAGGAAGTTGGAGCCGCGTCCGGAGAGCAGGATACCGAGCCGGGCCGGAGTGGGCGGCTGCGGCAGGGCGTGGGATTGGGACTGGGTGGTCATTGGTAGAGGACCCGCCGGTTGCCGGGGACGATGCTGCCGAGGACATAGTGCGGCTCGCCCATGCGACGGAGCATGGCGGTGGCGCGGCGGAGATGCTCGGGGGCGACGACGGCGATGAGGCCGATGCCCATGTTGAAGGTGCGAAGCATCTCGTCCTGGGGAACGTGACCGAGCTGGCGGAGATGCTCGAAGACGGGCAGGACAGGCCAGGAGCCGAGCTGGACCTGGGCGGCGGTGCCTTTGGGCAGGATGCGGGGCAGGTTTTCCGTGATGCCGCCGCCGGTGATGTGGGCCATGCCGCGGACGAGTCTGGCGCCGGTGAGCTTCTGCAGGACGGGCAGATAGCTGCGGTGGGTGGTGAGCAGGACGTCAGCGGCGCGGCCGTCGAGAGCCGCGACGCGCTGGCGGGGCTTGTAACCGGCGACCTCGAAGAAGAGCTTCCGGGCCAGTGAGTAGCCGTTGGTGTGCAGTCCGGTGGAGGGCAGGCCGATCAGAATGTCGCCGGGTCGGATGGTGGCGCCGGTGACCATCTGGTCGCGCTCGACGACGCCGACGATGAAGCCGGCCAGATCGTATTCTCCATCCTGATAGAAGCCGGGCATCTGGGCGGTTTCCCCGCCGATGAGGG
>JAKBAG010000298.1 GCA_021809235.1 Acidobacteriota bacterium | reverse complement strand
CCTGCAACGTATAGAAAATCTCCTTGACCGCGTAGCCCATCGTCCCCCGCTTTCCTCTCTCTACAGTAAACTTTTTCCATGCCCGGATTCGCCGTCGTTACCGTCTCTGACCGCTGCTTTGCCGGCACCCAGACCGACACAGCAGGCGAAGCCGTGACCCGTCTGATCGAATCCTGCTGGCCGGGGGAAACGGTAGGCCGCGGACTCGTCCCGGACAGCATCGAGGCCATCACTACGCTCCTGCACGAACTTTGCCACCAGCAGTATCGGCTGATACTGACCGTCGGCGGCACCGGGCTGGGACCGCGCGACGTGACTCCCGAGGCCACCCGCCAGCTGATCGAGCGCGAAGTTCCTGGCCTGGCCGAAGCCATGCGCGCCCTCACCGCTCCGGCTTATCGTTTTGCATGGCTTAGCCGTGCCGTCGCCGGCCTGCGCGGGGCAACCCTCATCGTCAACCTGCCCGGCAGCCAGCGCGGAGCCACCGAGTGCCTGCAGGCAATTCTTCCGCTGCTGCCCCACGCGCTGGAGATTGTCGGCGGCGGCAGTGATCATCCGAAGTTCGGATAGGATCCCTGTCACAGATTCCTTTTACGGTTGTGCTTCCAACAATCCAATCGTTAATTGCGCGCTGTCGTTCTCCAGGATGAGTGCATGCGCAGCATCGATTTGGTAGAGCGTAAACTGACCTGCAGTATTCGGATTGTCAACATTCAGCCCGATTATGTTTCCCTCCATGACCCCATTCGTGGCAGGCGTAATGGATCCTGAGATCGCAGTGCTCGTGGTTACATTTGCATCGGGCAATGCCATGTTGACAAACCCGTTCAAGTCAATCGAAGCGCTGCTCGGAATCACGGTCGTGGAGCCGAGTGCTGTCGTTTGTATTACCCCACCCGCATTCGGAGGACCGTACAACAAGCTGGCATTCAGAGCATAATCTCCATTCAGCGAAGTAGAGCTGAAGGTAGAGGTGGCTCGCAGATACGCTTCCCCGCTGGCGACAGAAAGTCCGGCGTAGATCATTGCCATCGAGCGACCATTTTCCGCCAGATCCATCACCATGGAGTAGGGATAGATGCTACCGTTGCCCAGATTGGTGATCGCAATTCTTCCATTGGCCACGATGGTGTAACTTCCGTTCACCTGCAAGGGCTGCTGGGCTTGCGAGCCGGAAAGATCGCTGATGGTCATCTCACCGCTCACGCCTCCGGTTGCATTGAAGCTCAGCACACCGGCAATTGCCGTACTTCCGTTGACACCCAATCCCTGTTCCGCAAAGACATAGCTTTGGTTGGTCAGCGCTGCCGCGGTAAAGGTTCCGGTCTGCGCACCCTGGCTGATCGCCTGCCCAAGCAACTGGCCTTGAAAATTGGAATTATCCGTCTGGTCGCCGGTCTCCATCAAGGCGATATCCCCCGCGTCGATCACATATCCCACCACATACACCGGAGGGAATGACACCGTATCGGACGAAGCCGGAGACAAGGCAAAGACAATGCGGCCAAAGGCATCCGGTGCCGTCACCGCTGTTGCAGCCAATGCCTCTTCCGTACTGTAGACAAGGTTTGGACCTTGAATATCCAGAACACTTCCGTTGCCGGATGCGCTGTTGGTGCCATCGATATTCAAAATGCCAGTCATCCAGACCGGTCCGTTCTGGTAACTCTGACCATTCAGCGACAGCGCGTATCCGCCCCTGGGAGCAGCCGTACTGGCCTGGGGCCACAGACTCACCAGCGCTGGTATACCATCAATTTTCTCTGTAAAACCTTGACCATTTGCCTTCACCACGCCGGTCAACGTCTGAGTGGTTCCGCTGTCCAGCTGCAGCATAACCGTCGTCGTGCCATCGGAGTTTATCGCGGAGGATCCTCCGATAACCTTATGCTCACTGGCCTGTGCGGGCGGACACTGTCCGGAATAGCCACTGCAGAAGCTGTTCACTAGCAAATCTTCCTCGCCAGTGGTCACCACGCCGTTGGCAATCGCGAACTCTCCCGTATCGAGCGCCAACGCCGTTGGGTTACCATTCGCATAATTGCTCTGCAACTGGAAGACATAACTCCCATTGGCCAGCGCCTGTGCCGGCGGCAGAATCGCCACCTGGGTAGACACTGAATCGGAGGGGGTTGAGACTGAGGTAGCAGTCAATGTCACCACCAGTCCGTTGGATGCGGTGCCGGGTGCCGAATAGGTGACTGCCTGCCCGGAGGTGGTCGTCAGCGGCGCAACCGATCCGCAAGCCGCAGCATTGCATCGAACAGTCCAGTTCACCTCTGGCGTGGCAGAGGGATCATTCGCAATGTTCACCGCGTACTGGCCCTGCGAGCCCTCCATCACGGATCCCTGAAGGGGTGCAACAAAGGTCAAAGTAGGTGGAGGCGGAGGTGTAATCGTGATCGTCGCCTTCGTGCTGATCGCACTGTCGGCCTGCGCGGTTGCCGTAATTGTCACCGTGCCGCCGGTGGGAACAGTTGCGGGCGCCGTGTAGCGTGCAGCGCCAAATTCAACAGTCGTTCCCAGTGTTCCGCAGTTTGTACTTCCGCACTGAACGCTGTAGTTGACCAGAGTATTGGGAGTGTTGGTGGAGAGGTTGATCGCCACCGTGCTGGCATAGATCGCCGAAGCATCAATCGTAGTCGTCGTTCCAACAGCCATCGTGGAAGGAACTGTCGAAAACAGAACTGAGGTTGGCATCGGATTTTGTCCAGGCAGCGGTGTGGATCCCTTACCGCCCATACAGGCGGTCAGCGTCCATGCCAGGACAGAAACAAATAGGGATGCAGGAAGCCCTGTCAGCATTTTCAACGATTTCAGAGTCGAGCGCATCCGACTTTCTCCTCATCTGTGATATGCGGAATCCATTGGCAACTATATTCCAAATTGAAAATTCGTTTGTGTGAGTACAACTTGACTCTGCAGACACAGATTGACTGGGAAAGTTGCAAACTCCCTTCTTACATTCTTCGTTTACCATCAACATTGTTACGTTGGCTCGGAATGCGGATAAGGGATCGCAGAACCGATTCGGCACTTTAAGGAGTACGGAATGAAAGGCATATTACTGGCCGGCGGTTCGGCAACCCGGCTCTATCCGGTCACCCATGTTGTCTCGAAGCAACTGCTGCCCGTCTACGACAAGCCAATGATCTACTACCCGCTCACCACACTGATGCTGGCCGGCATTCGCGAGG